>NZ_CP134981.1:0-39608 GCF_039360445.1 Buchnera aphidicola (Periphyllus koelreuteriae)
ATGAGTATTTCTAATTTTTTTTATGATGTAATTGTTATTGGTGGAGGGCATGCTGGAATTGAAGCGTGTTTAGCTTCTGTTCGATTAGGTTGTCGAACTCTTCTTTTGACTCAAAATATTAATACTTTGGGTTGTTTATCTTGTAATCCAGCAATTGGAGGTATTGGAAAAAGTCATTTAGTTAAAGAAATTGATGCATTAGGTGGTTTTATTGGAATATTTGCTGATCAATCTGGAATTCAGTTTCGAGTTTTAAACAAAAAAAAAGGACCAGCTGTTCATTCTACAAGAGTACAAATAGATAGAAATGTTTATTCTCAAGTTGTAAAAAAATTTCTTTTTTCTCAAAAAAATTTATTTATTTTACAACAAGAAGTGATAGATTTAATTATTAAAAATAATAAAATTACAGGAGTTTTAACTTTAGAAAAATTAACTTTTTATTCTAAATCTATAGTTTTAACAGCAGGTACTTTTTTAAACGGAAAAATTTATATAGGAAACAAAAAATTTAAAGGAGGTAGATTAAATGATAATTCATCAATTTTATTATCTAAAAAATTAAAATTTTTTCCATTTAGAATTAATCGTTTAAAAACAGGGACTCCTCCAAGAATTTGTAGAAAAAGTATTAATTTTAAAAATTTAGAAAAACAAATAGGAGATTTTCCTATTCCATTTTTTTCTTTTTTAAAAAATAAATTTAAATTACTTCAACAAAAATCATGTTATATTACTTATACAAATTATAAAACACATAAAATAATATCTGATAATTTACATTTAAGTGCTGTTTATTCTGGAAAAATTACTGGTTTAGGTCCTCGTTATTGTCCATCTATAGAAGATAAAATTAAGAAATTTAAAAATAGATCTAGACATCAAATTTTTTTAGAACCTGAAAGTCTAGATAATAAAATTATATACCCGAATGGAATTTCTACAAGTTTACCTATAAAAATTCAAAAAAAATTTTTAAAAACTATTTTTGGATTTGAAAATTTAAAAATTTTACAACCAGGATATGCAGTTGAATATGATTATTTTGATCCAAGAGATTTAAATTTATCTTTAGAATCTAAATTTTTTCCTGGTTTTTTTTTAGCTGGTCAAATTAATGGAACTACAGGATATGAAGAAGCTGCAGCACAAGGAATAATAGCTGGAATAAATGCAGCATTTCATTCTTTAGAAAAAGAATATTGGTATCCTAGAAGAGATCAAGCATATATTGGCGTTTTAATTGATGATTTATGTACCAAAGGAACAATTGAACCTTATAGGATGTTTACTTCACGAGCAGAATATAGATTACTTCTTCGTGAAGATAATGCAGATTTAAGATTAACAAAGATTGGAAGAAAATTAGGTTTAGTTGATAATTTAAGATGGATTAGATATAATAAAAAATTAGAAAATATAAAAATAGAAAAAGAAAAGTTAAAATTTATAAAAATTAAACCAAAAACATTATTTTTTAAAAAAATTAATAAATTTTTATCAAATCCTATATCTTATAAAACAAATTTATTAGATATTTTAAAAAGACCAGAAATAAATATTGATTTGTTAATTAAATTAGGTATTTATATTCCAAGTATATTAAATGATATAGAGTCATTAAATCAAATTGAAATAGAATTAAAGTATAAAGGTTATATCAAACGACAAATGAAAGAAATACAAAATCATATTAAATATGAAAAAAAAATATTATCAAATAATATTAATTATAATAAAATTAAAGGATTATCTACAGAAGTAGTTAAATTATTAAATATTTATCGTCCATGTTCTATTGGTCAAGCATCTAGAATTTCTGGAATTACTCCTGCTGCAATTTCAATATTATTAATATATTTAAAAAAAAATCTTCTTAAAAAAATAAATTAATATAAAAAATAATATATGATATGATTAAATTTAATTATATTAAAATAATTTTTAATTTTAAATTTATTTTTTATATTTAATATTTCGTTTTTTTTAAAATTTTTTAAAAAAATATATTTAAAAAATTTTTTATTAAATTTTTCTTTTATTGAATATATTTACAAGGTCAGAATGATAATATTTTCTAAAGTTTTATTAAATCCTAAAGAATACATTAATCATCATTTAAAGAATTTTCAATTTGATTTAAAAACATTAAAATTTTTAAATATTTATGATAAAAATGATAGCTTTTTTATTTTAAATTGTGATTCTCTTTTTTTTTCTTTTTTTTTGGGTTTAATTTTTATATTTTTTTTTTATCATATTTCAAAAAATTTAAATTGTTGGATTCCTGGAAAATTACAGTCATGTGTTGAAATTTCTGTTGATTTTATAGAAAAATATGTTAAAGAAATATATCCTTATAAAAAAAATATTTTAATTGCTCCTTTGTCTTTAACAATTTTTATTTGGGTTTTTTTAATGAATTTTATGGATTTATTACCAATAGATCTTTTTCCATTTTTATTTAAATATTTTTTTAATGTTTCAACAATTAAAATTGTTCCATCTACTGATATAAATATTGTTTTTTCTTTATCTTTAGGTGTATTTTTTCTTATATTATTTTATAATATTTCAAGTAAAGGTATTATAAATTTTTTAAAAAGTTTATTTTTTAAACCATTTAATCATATTATTTTTTCTTTTTTTAATTTTTTTTTAGAATTTACTTCATTAATTTCTAAACCTTTATCTTTAGGATTAAGATTATTTGGAAATATGTATTCTGGAGAAATGATTTTTATATTAATTTCAGCATTTCTTCCTTGGTGGATTCAATGGATTTTAACAGTTCCATGGGCTATTTTTCATATTTTAGTAATTTTTTTACAAGCTTTTATTTTTATGATTTTAACTATTATATATCTTTCTATGGCGGTTGAAAAACATTAATTATATAANTTTTTTAAAAAAAAATTTTAGAGGTTTAAATGAATAATATTGATATGAATTTTTTATATCTTTCAGCAGCTGTAATGATTGGTTTAGGTTCTATTGGAGCTGCTATCGGTATTGGTATTTTAGGTTGTAAATTTTTAGAAGGAGCAGCTCGACAACCAGATGCTATTCCTATTTTAAGGTCTCAATTTTTTATTGTCATGGGTTTAGTTGATGCAATTCCTATGATAACAGTTGGTTTAGGATTATATATGATTTTTGGAATTTCTTAATTTATTTATTATCAATTTTTAAATATATAATTTGTATTTTTATATATTTTAAAAAAAATATTAAATTTATATTTTTATAGATTTGTTTTTATTTTAGGATGAAAAAGATTTATGAATATTAATGCAACAATTTTTGGTCAATTGATTTCTTTTATTTTATTTGTATTATTTTGTATGAAATTTATTTGGCCTCCTATAATTAAATTAATTAAAAAAAGACAAAAAAAAGTATATAATTCTTTACTTTTAGTAAAAAAACAAAAAAATAAATTATTAATAATTAAAAAAAAAATTCTTAATAAAATTAAGAATTATAAAATAAAATCCAAACAAATTCTTAAAAAAGCTTATAAAAAAAAAAAAAATATTATTAATGAATCTATTAAAATAGCTTTATTAAAAAAAAATAAAATTATTAAGAGTGGTTCTGAAGAATTGTTAATAAAACTTAATCAAGAACAAAAAAAATTAAAAAAACATTCAGTTTTGTTAATTACTCAAATTTTAAAAAAAATTTTTAATAAAAAATTAAGTCAAGATTATTTAAATTGTGTAATTAATAAATTTAAAAAAGATTTTAAAGGTTTTTAGTATGGTTTTAAATAAAAAATTAATTTATTCTTATTCAAAATCTATTTTTGAAATTGCTTTAAAACAAAATAACATTTCTCGTTGGAAAAAATTTTTAAAAATTTTATTATATATTTCTATTCAAAAAAATATAAAAATTTTTTATTCTAATTATTTTAATTCTAATAAATTATATAAAATTTTTAAATTTTTTTTAAACGATTTTCAAATGACTAATTATGAAAAAAATTTTTTAAAAATAATATGTGAAAATAATAGAATAAATTTATTATTTGAAATTTTAAAAAAATATAAAATTATAGAAAATAAATCAAAAAATATAATTAATATAGTTTTAAAATCTTCTAATAAACTTACAATATATCAAAAAAATATAATTATTAGTATTTTAAAAAAAAATATTTTAAAAACAATAAATATTAAATTTGTTATTGATCCAAGTTTAATTTCAGGATTTTTGATTTTAATTAATAACAATGTAATTGATTATTCAATAAAAAATTATTTAAAATATTTAAAAAATTTTTTACAAACATAAGAGATAAGTAACATGCAGATTAAATCTGTAGAAATTAGTGAAATTATAAAACAAAGAATTTTAGATTTTAAAATAAAAAAAAATATTTATAGTGAAGGAAAGATAATTTCTGTGATGGATGGAATTATACAAATTTCTGGTTTATATAATTGTATGCAAGGAGAATTATTAGAAATTTCAAAAAATATATATGCAATTGTTTTAAATTTAGAAAAATATATTGTAGGAGCAATTGTTTTAGGTAAATTTGAAAGTATTTTTGAAGGAATGAGAGTTAGATGCACGGGTCATACTTTAAAAGTTCCAGTTGGAGATAATTTTTTAGGAAGAGTTGTTAATTCTTTAGGTATCCCAATAGATGGAAAAGGAAAAATTATTAATGATGGTTATTTAAAAATAGAAAATATTGCTCCTGGGGTTATAGACAGAGAATTTATTAATGAACCAATTCAAACAGGTTATTTATGTATTGATTCTATGATTCCTATTGGAAAAGGACAAAGAGAATTAATTATTGGTGATAGAAAAACAGGAAAAACTACTCTTGCTATTGATATAATTATTAATCAAAAAAATTTTGGAATTAAATCCATTTATGTTGCAATTGGTCAAAAAATGTCTACTGTAGTGAATGTAGTAAAAATTTTAGATGAAAACGATGCTTTAGAAAATACTATTATTGTAGTTGCTTCTGCTTCTGATTCTGCTGCTTTTCAATATTTATCTCCATATTCTGGTTGTTCTATGGGTGAATATTTTAGAAATAAGGGAGAAGATGCATTAATTGTATATGATGATTTATCTAAACATGCGATATCATATAGGCAAATTTCTCTTTTATTAAAAAGACCTCCTGGAAGAGAAGCTTATCCTGGAGATATATTTTATTTACATTCAAGATTATTAGAACGATCATCAAAAGTAAATAAAAAATATGTTTCAAATAAAACAAATAATTTAATTAATAATAAAACTGGTTCTTTAACAGCATTACCTATTGTTGAAACACAATTGGGGGATGTTTCTTCTTTTATTCCAACTAATATTATTTCTATTACAGATGGTCAATTATTTTTAGAATCAAATTTATTCAATTCTGGTGTTCGACCAGCAGTAAATTCTGGAATTTCTGTTTCTCGTGTTGGAAGTTCTGCACAAACTCATATTATTAAAAAATTATCTTCTAATATTAGATATATTTTATCTCAATATTATGAATTAGAATCATTTTCTAAATTTTCTTCAGATTTAGACATAGAAACTAAAAATCGATTAGATTTTGGTAAAAAAATTATAGAATTATTAAAACAAAAACAATGTAAATTATTATCTATAGCTGAACAATCTATTTTATTATTTTCTATTAATAAAAAAATTTTAAATAATATTAAAATAAAAAATATTTTAAATTTTAAAAAAGATATTATTTTTTTTGCAAAAAAAAATTTTTCTTGTTTAATAAATAAAATAAATAAATTTGGAAAATATAATAAGAAAATAAAAATTCAATTAAATAAATTAATTAAAGAATTTAAAATAAAAAATTTATAAAAAAATATATTTTTTATTTTTATTTTAAAAAGGTTTTTATTAATGGTAAATATAAAAAATATAAAAAATAAAATTATTAATTTTTCTAATATTAAAAAAATTACAAAAGCTATGGAAATGATTTCTGTAATTAAAATAAAACGTTTAGAATTAAAAAAAAAAAAAATTTTGCCATATATTTTAATTTTAAAAAAAATATTAAAAAATCTTGTTTTTTTATCAAAAATTAAAAAAGAAAAAAATATTTTTTTATTTCGAAACAATGTTAAAAAAGTTGTAATTATTATTATTTTAACAAGTAAAGGATTATGTAATGGATTAAATAATAATTTATTTAAATTTCTTCTTCCGTATTTAAAAAATTTTTTATTAAAAAATATTTCATATGAATTAATAATTTTTGGAAAAAAAGAAATAAATTTTTTAAATAAATTTAAAAAACAAATTAAAATTTATGATTTTAATTTTTTTAAATCATCTTATTCAATAAATTTATTTAAAATTTTAAATTCATTATTTAAAAATTATAAATTAAAATCATTTGATCAAGTTTTTATAGTTTTTCATAAATTTTATAATAAAATTAATTATAAACTAGTGTTTAAAAGATTACTTCCAATTAAAATAAATTTTAAACAAAAAAATGAATATAAATCTTGGGATTATATTTATGAATCTAGTAGAATTAAATTATTTGAAAATGTGTTTAATAAATTTTTTAAATCAATGGTTTATAATAATATTTTAGAAAATCTAATTAGTGAATATTCTTCAAGAATTATATCTATGAGAAATTCTTCAGAAAATAGTTCTAATTTAATTAAAGAATTAAATATTATTTATAATAAAGCTCGTCAATATAATATTACTCAAGAATTAACTGAAATTATTTCAGGATCATCTGTTATTTAATGGATTAAAATATATATAGAGGTTTTAAAAATGTTGTTTGGAAAAATTGTTCAAATTATTGGTCCTATCATTGATGTTAAATTTTATAAAAAAAATTTACCAAAAATAAATCATATTTTAAAAATAAAAAACAAATCACTTATTTTAGAAGTTCAACAACATATTGGATCTAATATTGTTAGAACAATTGCCATGGGTTTATCTAATGGAATTAAAAGAGGAGAAAAAGTTTTTAATTTAAAACATTCTATTAAAATTCCTGTTGGTAAGTTTACATTAGGTCGAATTATGAATGTTTTAGGTGAACCTATTGATAACAATGGTCCTATTTTTACAAAAGAAAATATTGTTCATGAACAATATTCTGAGATTTATAAGTCTCCACCATCATATGAAGAACAATCTAAAAATAATGAAATATTAGAAACAGGAATTAAAGTAATTGATTTAATTTGTCCATTTTCTAAGGGTGGAAAAATAGGTTTATTTGGAGGAGCTGGTGTTGGAAAAACAGTAAATATGATGGAATTAATTAGAAATATAGCTATTGAACATAAAGGATATTCTGTTTTTACAGGTGTGGGAGAAAGAGTAAGAGAAGGAAATGATTTTTATAACGAAATGAAAGAATCAAATGTTTTAGATAAAGTTTCATTAGTATATGGACAAATGAATGAACCACCTGGAAATAGATTTCGAGCAGCATTTACTGGATTAACTATAGCTGAAAAATTTAGAGATGATGGAAAAGATGTTTTATTTTTTATAGATAATATATATCGTTATATTTTAGCAGGAACAGAAGTATCTTCTTTACTTGGAAGAATGCCATCTGCAGTTGGTTATCAACCAACTTTATCATATGAAATGGGTGTTTTGCAAGAGAGAATTACATCTACAAAAAATGGTTCTATAACATCAATACAAGCGGTTTATATTCCTGCAGATGATTTAACTGATCCTTCTCCTGTTGTTACATTTTCTCATTTAGATGCAATAATTACATTAAGTAGAAAAATATCTTCTTTAGGAATATATCCTGCAATTGATCCATTAAATTCTTTTAGTGATAATTTAAATCCATTAATAGTTGGAGATGATCATTATAACATTTCGAGACAGGTTCAATCAATTTTGCAAAAATATGAAAATTTAAAAGATATTATTTCAATATTAGGAATAGATGAATTATCTGAAAAAGATAAATTATTAGTTTCAAGAGCTAGAAAAATAGAAAAATTTTTATCTCAACCTTTTTTTGTAGCAGAAATTTTTACTGGGATTCCTGGAAAATATGTTAATTTAAATGATACTATTTTAGGGTTTAAATCGATATTAAAAGGAGATTGTGATTATATTCCAGAACATTATTTTTATATGATTGGTTCTATTAATGAAGCTGTAGAAAAATTTAACAAAAATAAAAAAATAAAAAAATAAATAAATATTTTTTAAAAAATTTATTAGGATATGTTATGTATTTTAAATTAAATATTGTTAGTTTTAAAAAAAAAATTTTCTCTAATAATATTAGAAGTGTTAAAATTCCAGGAATAAAAGGAGCATTAAGTATTTATCCTAATCATTCTCCATTATTAACTTTTATTAAATTTGGAGTAATTTATATTATTAAAAAAAATAAAAAAATAGAATATATTTATATAAATAATGGAATATTAGAAATTCAACCAAAAATTACAAATATATTAGCTAATGGTTCAGGTTATATAAAAGATTTAAATTTAAAAAATTTAATTAATACAAAAAATTTAATTGAAAAATCTTATAAAAATATTAAATTTAATAATATAAATTTAAAAATTAAAAAAAAATATGAAAATATTTTAAAAAAAATTATTTTTTTTAAAAAATATAAAAAAAATATAGTTTGAAATTTAAGTTAATCTTTATTTAGCGGCTGTTTTTTATATTTTTTTTTAAAATACATTATTTTTTGCCGCTAATTATTTTAATTAAAAATCTATATTTTCTGCTTTCCCGGAATTATCTTGAATAAATTTTTTTCTTGGTTCTACAGAATCTCCCATTAAAATACTAAATAATTTATTTGCAGATAAAGAATTTTTAATTTTTACTTGAATCATTCTTCGAGTTTGTGGATTCATTGTTGTATTCCACAATTGTGTTGGATTCATTTCTCCTAATCCTTTATATCTTTGTATAAAAGATTTATTTTGAGATATTTTCATAATCCATTTTAAAGATTTTTTTAAACATATAAATAATATTTTTTTATTTTTTTGAATAATATAAGTATTATTTTTTATAAAAAATTCCATTGTTTTTTGAATCAATTTAATTTTATTAAATAAATTATTTTTAAAAAAATTATCTGTAAGATGATATTTTTTTTTCTTTCCATATATTGTTATATATATATATAAATTAAAATTTTGTTCTTGAATATTTTTTTTTATTTTATATGAATATATTGAATTATTTTGAGATTTTAAATTTAATTTTTGAACAAAATTTTTTAACCAAATTTTAATGTTTTTTTTATTTGTTAAATTTTTTAATATTTTATTTGAAATTAATTCATATAATATTTTTTTAAATTTTGTAGAATATTTTTTTTTTATTAAATTTTTTATTTTTATATATTTATAAATTATTTGTTTAAATTTTTTAAAATCTTTTAAAGAAAATTTTATTTTTTTACTTATAAGTTTTATTTCTTGTAATGCAGTTTTTATTTGATATTTTTTCATAGAAAAATAATCTTTAATATATTTTTCTTTTTTTCCTTTTTTAATTTTATATAAAGGAGGTTGAGCAATATAAATATATCCTTTTTCTATAATTTCAGGCATATATCTATAAAAAAAGGTTAATAATAAAGTTCGAATATGAGATCCATCTATATCTGCATCAGTCATAATTATTATTCTATGATATCTTAATTTTTTTAAATCATAATGTTCTTTTCCTATTCCACATCCAAGAGCTGTAATAATAGATGTAACTTCTTGAGAAGATAACATTTTTTCAAAAGTTGATTTTTCAACATTTAAAATTTTTCCTTTTAAAGGAAGTATAGCTTGATTTTTTCTATTTCTACCTTGTTTAGCTGACCCCCCTGCTGAATCACCTTCTACTAAATAAATTTCAGAAAAAATTGGATTTTTTTCTTGACAATCTGCTAATTTTCCAGGTAAACCAGATAATTCTAATGCGCTTTTTTTTTTTGTAATTTCTCTAGCTTTTTTTGCTGCTTCTCTTGCTGTTGCTGATTCTATAATTTTATTAATTATAATTTTTGTATCAGTTGGATTTTCTAATAAAAAATCTAATAAGTATTCATGTATTAATGATTCGATCACAGGTTTAACTTCAGAAGAAACTAATTTTTCTTTTGTTTGAGAAGAAAATTTTGGATCATTAATTTTTACTGAAACAATAGCAATTAAACCTTCTCTAACATCATCTCCTGTAATATTTATTTTATTTTTTTTAGTTAATATTTCTTTATCAATATAATTATTTATTGTTCTAGTAAGTGCTGATTTAAATCCAGATAAATGACTACCTCCTTCTTTTTGAGGAATATTATTAGTATAACAAAGTATTGTTTCCTTTAAAGAATCGTTCCATTGCATTGCTAATTCAATAGATACAGATTTTTTTTTTGATATAAAATATAAAGTTTTTGAATGTATAAATTTTTGATTTTTATTTATATATTTTACAAATTCTTTTATTCCTCCTTGATGATAATATATTTTTTTTTTTTTTTTTATTTTATTTATAAGTTGAATAGAAATATTTGGATTTAAAAATGATAGTTCTTTTAATCTATTTGATATAATATTATTTTCAAATATTATAACATTATTAAAAATTTTATAATTTGGCCAAAATCTTATTTTTGTTCCTGTGTTTTTACTTTTTCCTATAATTTTTAGTTCACTTTTTTTATTTCCATTAGAATAGAATTGTTGATAAATTTTTTTATTTCTAAAAATTATTAATTTTAATTTAGAAGATAATGCATTTACTACTGAAATTCCAACTCCATGCAATCCTCCAGAAATTTTATAAGAATCATCATCAAATTTTCCTCCTGCATGCAACATAGTCATAATTACTTCTGATGCAGGTATTCCTTCTTCTGGATGAATATCAATAGGAATTCCTCTTCCATTATCTTGCACTGATACAGAATTGTCTTTATGTATAGATACAATAATTTTATTACAATATCCAGCAAGAGCTTCATCAATAGAATTATCTACAACTTCAAAAACCATATGATGTAATCCTGTTCCATCATCTGTATCTCCTATATACATTCCTGGACGTCTTCTAACTGCTTCTAAACCCTTTAATATTTTTATGCTAGATGAGTTATAATTATTTTGCATTTTTTCTCTTTTTTTGTATATTTTTTAAAAATTTTAATCTAATGTATAAATATATTAATATATTAATTTTTTTAATATTTAAAATTAAATATATAATGGTAAAATTATATATTTTAATTCTTTTTTTTTTAAGACTTTAATTTGTAAATATTGTATATTTTCATCTAAAATAAAATAAATAAAATTATATTTTAAAACGTTTAAAACTTCTATTAAATAATTTATATTAATTGATATTTTAATATTTTCATTATAGTTATATTTTATAGAAAATTTATATTTTGCTTTTTCTTCTTGATTATGTGAATATATTATGCATATATTTTTTTTAAATTTTATATATATTCCTTTTATTTTTTCATGAACTAAAATTAATACATGAGATAAAGCTTTTTTTAAAATATCTTTATTAAGTTTAATTTTATATTTTTTTTCTTGTTTTAAGATATGATTTAAATTTGGAAAATTACTATTTATTAGTTTGGATGTAAAAATAATTTTTTTAATATAAAATTTAATATTATTTTTATTAAATAAAACTTTTATTTTTTTTTTTTTATGAGTTAAAATTTTGTTTAATTCTATAGAAGATTTTTTTGGTAAAATAATTGAAAATATAGGAAATTTTTTTTTTTTATTTTTTTTTTTAAAAATAGCCATTCTATGTCCATTAGTAGCTATAGATTGTATATATTTTTCTGAAAATTCAATATAAATTCCATTTAAATATGATCTAACATCTTGAGAAGATATTGAAAAATAAGTATATTCTAACATATTTTTTAAAATTTTTTGATTTATATAAAATTTTTTTTTATATGTTTGTTTTTTAAAATATGGAAATTTTTTTTCTGAAATTGTTAATAAAGAAAATTTACTATTTTTTGAAATTATATAAAGTTTTTTATTTATTAATTTTATATATATTAATGATTTTTTTGAAATTATTCTAAAAATATCTAATATTTTTTTTCCAGAAACTGTAATTTTTCCAGGAACACATTTATATTCATTAGAAATTTTATAAATTAATTCAATTTCTGTGTTTGTACTAGTTAATAAAATATAAGATTTATTAATTTCAATTAAAATGTTTCCTAAAATTTCATTAGAGTTATTTTTTTGTAATAAAGAATTTATTTTTTGCAATGGTTTAATAATTTTGTTTTTATCAATAATAAATTTCATAATTTTTTATAAGGAAATTTTTTTAAGTAAATAAAAATAATCTTTTTTAATAATAGAACTATTATTACATAATTTTTTTATTTTTTTACATGAATATAAAATAGTTGTATGACTTTTTTTATTAAAAGCAATACTAATTTCTTTTAAACTTTTTTTAGTTAATTTTCTAGATATTTTTATTGCTATATGTCTTGGAAGAGTAATAGATTTATATTTTTTGGTAGATAATAAATCTGATATTTTAATATTATAATAATTTGAAACTGTTTTTTGTATTTTATTTATTGTAATTTTTTTTTTTTTAGTTTTAAATAAATCTTTTAATGCATTTTTTACAAATTTTAAAGTAATAATATTTTTTTTATATAAAATTGAATTTATTTGAATTTTGTTTATTGCTCCTTCTAATTCTCTAATATTAGAATTTAATTTTTTTGCAAGAAAAACAATTATTTTATTTTTTAAATATATTTTTTTTTCTATTGATTTTTTTTTTAAAATTAATATTCTTGTATTTTTTTTAGGTGGTTGAATACAAACACTTAATCCACAATCTAATCTAGATTTTAATTTGCTTTTAATTCCTTTAATTAATGTTGGATAACAATTAGAAGTAAGTACAATTTGTTTTTTTTTATCTATTAATTCATTAAATGTATGAAAAAATTCTTCTTGTGATCTTTTTTTATAAGAAAAAAATTGAATATCATCAATTAATAATATATTTACTGAACGATAATATTTTTTAAATTTTTCAATACAATTGTTTTTTAATGATTGAACCATGTTTTGAACGAAATTTTCTGAATTAATATAAATAATTTTTTTATTTTTTTGTGAAAAAAAATTTTTAATTGCATATAATAAATGTGTTTTACCTAATCCTGTTTTTCCATATATAAATAATGGATTATAAAATTTTCCAGGATATTTTGCTACTAAAAAAGATGATTTATATGCTATTTTATTGGATTTTCCTATAATAAAATTTTTGAAATTATAAATTTTATTTTTTTTTTTTTTTTTTAAATAAATTTTATTTTTAAAATATATATTAGTTGTTTTTAATTTTTTTCTTATAGTTAATTCTAAAAATGGTGGTTTATTATTATAATAATAATTTAATAATTTTTTAATTTTTTTTAAATATTTTTCTTTTATCCAATTTAAAGAAAATTTACTTGGAGTATATAAAATTAATTTAGAATTTTTAATTTTTATTTTTAATGGTTTTATCCACATAATAAATTCATTCATTGAAAGTTTTTTTTTTAAATAATTTAAACATTTTTCCCATATTAAAAAACACATTTTTTTTAAATTTTCCTATATTTTTTATTTTTTTATATTATTTATATAAAATTAATTTTTTATATATTAAAATAAGAAAATATTATTAATGTTATAATTTTATAATAAATTTATTATTTTTTAATATTTATTGTATTAATTTTTTTCTATATAATATTTTATATGAGTATTAAAATAATAAATTATTTTATAAATTATATTTTTTTTAAATTTATTTATTTTTTGGATTTTATAATTATGAAAAGAACATTTCAACCTTCAGTTTTAAAAAGAAATCGTGTACATGGTTTTAGATCACGAATGTCTACAAAAAACGGTCGTCATATTTTATCTCGTAGACGATTAAAAAAAAAATATTTTTTAACTATTTCTTCTAAATAAAAATTATATTTATTATGATTAAATTTTCTTTTAAAAAAAAATTTAGATTAATCAAATCTTTAGAATATAAATTTGTTTTAAAAGATGCTTATAAAATTCAATTTCATGAAATAATTATTTTAGGTAGAATAAATAAAATAAATAATCCTAGATTAGGAATTTCTATTTCAAAAAAAAATGTAAGAAAATCTTCTAATCGAAATTATATAAAAAGATTAATAAGAGAATTTTTTAGATTATATCAAAATAATTTTCTTTTAATGGATTTTATAGTCATAGTTAAAAAAAAAATATTAAAGTTTGAAAAAAACATTTTTTTAAAAAAATTGCAGTATTTATGGTCTAGATATTTTTTTTAATAAAATTAATTATATTCATATAAAATTTCAATTAATTTAAATTATTAAAGTTAGATTAAATTTTTTTAATCTAATTTTTTTCTTTATTTTAAAAAAAATAATTTATTTTTTATTATTAATTTTTTAAATTTTTATATAAAAAAAAAACAAATAAAAGAGACTAAAAAATGTATTTTAAACGTAATTTTTTTATTTTTACTTTTTTATTAGTTTCTTTTTTTTTATTTCAATCTTGGAAAAAAGAAAATTTTTCAAAAGTAAAAAATTTTACTTCAGAAAATAATATTCATTCTTTATCTTCTAATGTCAATAAAAACCATAATAATGAAGTGATTATTAAAACAGATGTTTTTTATATGATTATTGATAAAGATAATGGAAATATAAAAGTTGTTGATTTATTAAAATATAAAGATAAAAAAAATTCTTTAAAAAATTTTCAGTTATTAAAAACAAATTCAAATTTTTTATATCAAATAAGAAGCGGTTTAAATATAGAAGATTTAAATAATAAAAAAATTGAATTACATTATGATACTAAAAAAAATTTTTTTCAATTATTGCCTCATCATAAAATATTAATTGTTCCAATGACTGGTACTTTAAAAAATGGAATTAAATACACTAAATTTTTTCTCTTTAGAAAAGGAAAATATGACATTCAAGTGAAATATCATATTTATAATTTTAGTAATAAAAATATTAATTTAAATATGTTTGGTGAAATTGCTCAAACTATAGATGAACCAAAAACAAATATAAATGATTATAGCAATAATTCAAATAATTATAGATTTTCTGCTTATTCTTCGAATTATGAAAAATATGAAAAATATAATTTTAATTTAATTCGTTCTAATAAAAATTTATATAAAACCATTGATAATGGATGGATTGCAATGTTACAAAAATATTTTGTAACAGCTTGGGTTCCTTCTAAAAATTTTAATAATAATATAATATATACAAAGAATATTAATTCTAAAATAGCTATTATTGGATATCATACTCCTAATATATTAATACCTAAATATGTTAAATTTTTTTTAAATTCTTCATTATGGATTGGTCCAGATATTCAAAAAGATCTTAAATTACTAGCTCCTAATTTAGATTTAACAGTAAATTATGGATTTTTTTGGTTTTTATCTCAGCCTTTATTTAAATTATTAAATTTTTTACATTCAATTATTAGAAATTGGGGTTTTTCTATTATTTTCATTACAATAATAGTTCGTTTTTTAACATATCCTTTAAATAGATCTCAATATATATCTATGTCTAAGTTAAAATCTTTACAACCAAAATTAGAATATTTAAAAAATAAATATAAAAATGATAAAAAAAAAATGAGTGAAAAAATAATTTTGTTATATCAAAAAAAAAAAATAAATCCATTGTCTGGGTTTTTACCTTTAATTATACAAATGCCAATTTTTTTATCTCTTTATTATATGTTAACTAATTCAATTGAATTAAGACATTCTCCATTTATATTTTGGATACAAGATTTATCAAATTATGATCAATTTTATATACTTCCTGTTTTAATGGGAATAACTATGTTTTTTACTCAAAAATCTTCTTCTAATAAATTATTAAATAAAAAAAAAATGTATAATACTTCAATACATACTTTACAAGAACAATTAATATTTATTATACCAATAGTATTTACAATATTTTTTTTATGGTTTCCTTCTGGATTAGTATTGTACTATATTGTAAATAATATAATTAGTATGATACAACATAAATTTTTTTTTAATAATTTAAAAACATAAAATAAATTTTTTAATTTTTTTTATAAAATTAATTTTTTTATTTTTATTAATTAATAAAAATTTTATATATGAGTTATAATGAAAAATGTCTGATACAATTGTTGCTCAAGCTACTCCATCAGGAACTGGAGGAGTGTATATAATAAGAATATCTGGAAAAAAATCTTCTCTTGTTTCAAAACATATTTTAAGAAAATTTTTAAAACCAAGATATGCTACATATACAAAATTTTTTGATTTTGATAAAAGTGTTATTGATCAAGGAATTGCAATTTGGTTTCCATCTCCAAAGTCTTTTACTGGAGAGGATATTTTAGAATTACAAGGTCATGGAAATAATTTTATATCAAATTTATTAATTAAAAAAATTTTAAAAATAAAAGGTATTAGAATTGCTGAACCAGGAGAATTTTCTAAACGAGCTTTTTTAAATAAAAAGTTAGATTTAATTCAAGCAGAATCTATTTCAGATTTGATTAGTTCTACTTCTGAGATATCAATTAAAAATTCTTTAAAATCTCTTAATGGTGATTTTTCAGATTATATAAATAAAATTATAGATAAAATAACTTATTTAAGATCTATTATTGAGTTAGAATTAAATTTTTTAGATGAAAATAAAGATATTAATATAGATAAAAATATTTTACATAAAATAAAAAATATAATTAAATATTTAAAATATATTTTATTTATTTCTAAAAATAGTTCAATTTTAAATAATGGAATTAAAATTGTTATTTCAGGATTTCCAAATTCTGGAAAATCTAGTTTATTTAATTTGTTATCAAGAAAACAATCTTCTATTGTTACAAATATTAAGGGTACGACTCGTGATTTAATACATAATCAAATTATATTTAATAAAAAATTAATAGAATTAACAGATACAGCTGGAATTAGAAAAACAAAAGATAAAATAGAAAAAATTGGTATTAAATTAGCAAAAAATGAAATTAATAATTCAAATATACTTTTATTTATGATTGATATTAGTAAAAATAAAGATTATCAATTGAAAAAATTTTTTGATTTTATAAAAAATATTTCTTTAAATATTAATATAATATTAATTTTTAATAAAATTGATTTAATAAATTCATATTCTAATATTAATTTTTTAAAAAATATAAAAGTAATTTTTATTTCTATAAAAAAAAATATTGGAATAAAAAATTTATATAATTGTTTAAAAATAGAATTAAAAAAATTTGAGAATGTATATCAAGAAAATATTTTTTTAGTTAGACAAAGACATATTGAAGAAATTAAATCTGCTTTAAAAGAATTATATAATGGTAAAAAAGATTGGGAAATAAATAAAAATTATGAAATTTTAGCTTATTATTTACAAAATTCACAAAACAATTTAAATAAAATTACTGGAGAAGTTAATTCAGAAGATATTTTAAATAAAATATTTTCAAATTTTTGTATTGGAAAATAAATAAATTATATATTTTTTTATAATATTATTATAAATTTTAAATTGCCCGAAGGCGGAATTGAACCACCGACACGGGGATTTTCAGTCCCCTGCTCTACCAACTGAGCTATTCGGGCTTTATAAAACATAGTAAAACATTAATTGTTATTAATTGTCAATATTTTTTTAAATTTATTTTTTTTTTTTAAATTTTAAAAAATCTATTTTTTTTTTTAAAACCTTGAAAGTTATAAAAATCGTCCATATAATATTTATAGAAATGAATTAATATGTTTAAAAATTTCTAAATAAAAAAAAAGAATAGTTAAAACAAATAAAAGGAGATTATATAATAATGAAAATACGTCCTTTACATGATCGTATTATTGTTAAACGTTTAGAAGTAGAATCTAAATCTGCTGGAGGAATTGTTTTAACAGGATCTGCAGCAAGTAAATCTACTAGAGGTAAAGTATTAGCTGTTGGTAATGGAAAAATTTTAGATAATGGAAAGATAAAAAAATTAGATGTAAAAGTAAACGATATTGTAATATTCAATGAAGGTTATGGAGCTAAAACAGAAAAAATTAATAATAAAGAAGTTTTAATTTTGACTGAAAGTGATGTTTTAGCAATTATTGAAGAATAATTTTTTTTATTTTTAAAAAATATTATTTGAGGAAACTAAAAATGGCAGCTAAAGATGTAAAATTTGGAAATGAAGCAAGAACAAAAATGCTTCGAGGTGTAAATATATTAGCAGATGCAGTAAAAGTTACTTTAGGACCAAAAGGAAGAAATGTAGTATTAGATAAATCTTTTGGAGCTCCTAGTATTACAAAAGATGGTGTATCTGTAGCAAGGGAAATAGAATTGGAAGACAAGTTTGAGAATATGGGTGCTCAAATGGTAAAAGAAGTAGCTTCAAAAGCCAATGATGTTGCTGGAGATGGAACTACAACTGCAACTTTATTAGCTCAATCTATTGTAAATGAAGGTTTAAAAGCAGTTGCTGCTGGAATGAATCCAATGGATTTAAAAAGAGGAATTGATAAAGCTGTTATTCAAGCTGTAAAAGAATTAAAAAAATTATCTGTTCCATGTTCTAATTCTAAAGCAATTACTCAAGTTGGAACTATTTCTGCAAATGCAGATGAAACTGTTGGTTCTTTAATTTCTGAAGCAATGGATAAAGTTGGTAATGATGGTGTAATTACTGTAGAAGAAGGAACTGGTTTAGAAGATGAATTAGATGTTGTAAAAGGAATGCAATTTGATAGAGGATATTTATCTCCATATTTTATAAATAAACCAGAAACTGGAATTGTTGAGTTAGATAATCCTTATATATTTATGGTAGATAAAAAAATTTCTAACATTAGAGAATTGTTACCTATTTTAGAAGCAGTAGCAAAATCTGGAAAACCATTATTAATTATTTCAGAAGATTTAGAAGGTGAAGCTTTAGCAACATTAGTTGTGAATTCTATGAGAGGAATTGTTAAAATTGCTGCAGTAAAAGCTCCTGGATTTGGAGATCGTAGAAAATCTATGCTTCAAGATATTTCTATTTTAACATCCGGAACAGTTATTTCTGAAGAATTAGCAATGGATTTAGAAAAATCTACTTTAGAAGATTTAGGTCAAGCAAAAAGAGTAGTAATAACAAAAGATTCTACAACAATTATTGGTGGATCAGGTAAAAAATCTGATATTCAAAAAAGAATTTTAAATATTCGTCAACAAATTACTGAATCTACATCAGATTATGATAAAGAAAAATTAAATGAAAGATTAGCAAAATTATCTGGTGGAGTAGCTGTATTAAAAGTGGGAGCAGCAACTGAAGTAGAAATGAAAGAAAAAAAAGCTAGAGTAGAAGATGCTTTACATGCTACTAGAGCTGCAGTAGAAGAAGGTGTAGTTGCTGGAGGTGGAGTAGCTTTAGTTCGTGTTGCTGAAAAAATTTCTAATATGATTGGTCAAAATGAAGATCAAAATGTAGGAATTAGAGTAGCATTAAGATCTATGGAAGCTCCATTACGTCAGATTGTAGAGAATTCCGGTGAAGAACCTTCTGTTGTAACAAATAATGTAAAAGATGGAAAAGGAAATTATGGATATAATGCTGCAACTGATAAATATGGTGATATGATTAGTTTTGGAATTTTAGATCCAACTAAAGTAACAAGATCTGCTCTTCAATATGCCGCTTCTGTTGCTGGTTTAATGATTACTACAGAATGTATGGTTACAGATTCTCCAAAAGAAGATAAATCATCAGATATTCCTTCTCCATCTGCTAATGGAATGGGTGGAATGGGTGGAATGATGTAATTTATTTTTTTTTTAATTAAATAAAAATAAATTATATTTTAATTATTTAACCTTTTAAAATATTTTAATTTATTTTCCCTTTAATTTTTTTTTTTATTAATTATAAGGGAAAATAAAAAATTTTTAAAAATTTATAAATATTTTAATAAATATTTTTTATAAAAAAAATGACAAAAGAATATTCAATACATTCATTTAGACCTGGTTTAAAAGTTATGATTTTTAATCAACCATGTTTAATTCAAAGTAGTAAATTTGTAAAACCTGGAAAAGGTCAAGCGTTTTCTAGAGTAGTGTTTAAAAATCTTTTATCAGGAAAAATAATTAAAACAACTTTTAAATCTACAGATATTTTAAAAATAGCTAATATTTATGATACTAAAGTATTATATTTATATAATGATAGTTTTTTTTGGTATTTTATAGATATAAAAAACTTTAAAGAAATTATAGTTTCAAAAGAAATTATTGGTTTGAAACGTTTTTGGTTGGTTCCTCAATTAAAATGTTCTTTAACTCTCTGGAAAAAGATGGTTATTTCTATTAGTTTAAATAATTTTGTTAATTTAAAAGTAATTAAAACCATTTCTAATTTAAAAAAAAATTCAATGAATAATAGTATGAAATCAGCTATTCTTGATACTGGAATATCCGTTAAAGTTCCTTATTTTATAAATATTAATGATATCATTAAAATTGATACAAGAAATGGAAAATATGTTTCAAGAATATAATTTTACTAAAAATAATTATTTTTATTTTTCATTACCTGTAACATTTAATCGATAACTATTCCAATTAAAATTTAACCATAAACTTTTTCCTAATTTCATTCGATCAATAATTCTTTCTCCAAGTAATTTATTTAAATTAGAATAATTTAAATTAGATAACATTCCAGTTGATTTTTTTAATGATGTTCTTCTATCTATAATTTGATGTATTATAATTTTTTCATAATTGGATTCTTTTTGAATTCCTATTTCATCTATTATTAATAAATCTACTTTAGTTAATTTATTAATGAAATATTCTTCATTATATTTATTATCTTTATGAAATGTTTTTTTAATTTTTGACATTAAATCAGCAATTGTAATAATTAAAAATTTTTTTTCATTTAAAATAAGATAATTTCCTATTGCTGCTGCTAAATGATTTTTTCCAGTTCCTGGTTTTCCTGAAAAAATAAAATTAGAAAATTTATTATTAAAATTTTTAACATATTTTTTTGAAAAATTTAAAACTTTTTCTTGACCAATGTTAAATACTTTATAATTATCAAATGAACAATTCATGTATAATGTTTTAATTCCTGAATTATTAAAAATTTGTTGCATTTTTATTGCTTTATTTTTTTTTAAAATATATTGAGAAGACATTAATCCTTTTTTTTTATTCCAATTTAATAAATCTTTTTCATCTTTAAATTTTGGTTTAATATGTGATGGTATAATAGATTTAATTCGTTTAATTAAATTTATATAATTATTCATAAATTAAAATCCTTAAATGAGAATTTTTTTATATTTAATTTTTTTAAAAATATATTTACTTCAATATTTTAAAATTTATTAAATTATTTTCTTAAATAAATTGAATATTTAATATTTTTAGAGTTTTTTTCTTTTTTTATTATCCAATTTTTTGGAACTTTTAAATTTTTTTGAATCATTTTTTTTTCAATATATATAAGTGTATTTTTTTTTGTCCATTTATTTTTTTCTAATAAAATAATAGATTTTTTTAATAATATAGAATTGTTATATGGAGGATCTAAAAATATAATATCATATTGATTTTTTTTTTTTTTTAACCAATTTATTGTATTAACGCAAATTACTTTTATATTTTTTATTTTTAATCGATTTAAATTTTTCTTTATTTTTTTTGTATTTTTTTTATTAATTTCAAGAGATGTTACATATTTTGCGTGTCTAGATACTGCTTCTATTCCTAGAATTCCGCTTCCAGCAAAACAATCTAAGCATTTTGAATCTTGAATATATTGTTGTAACCAATTAAATAATGTTTCTCGAATATAATTTGGAGTAGGTCTTAATTTTTTTGAATGTTTAATATGAATTTTATTATTTTTAAATTTTCCACCAATAATTCTTAATATATTTTTTTTTTTCATAATTTATTTAATATATTTAAATAAATATTATATATTATATAAAAAATTTATACTAAATGGAGATTATATGTCAAAAAATAAAAAAAATATTTTTTTTTCATTTATAGAGAAAATAAATTTTTTTAAAAAAAGTACAAATTTAAAACAAAAAATAAATAAAAAATCCAATTCTAAAAAAAACCATTTATCTAAAAAATATTTAAAAACAAAACAAATAAATACAAAAAAAAATAATTATATTTCTTATTTTAAAAATAAATTTTTAAAAACTAAAAAACGTTTTAATTCAATTTTTAAAAATATTTTTTTAACTAAAAAAATAGATAAAAGATTTTTAAAAAATTTAGAAGAAAAATTAATATCTTGTGATATTAGTTTTAAAACTACTAAAAAAATTATAAATTTTTCTAAAAAAAATTTAAACAAAAATAATGTTAAAAATCCAAAAGAAATCTATAAATGTATTATTCATAAAATGGGATTGATTTTAAATAAAAATTTAAAAAAAAAAATAAATTTAGAAAAGTTATCTATTATATTACTTGTTGGAGTTAATGGATCAGGAAAAACAACTACTGCAATTAAATTATCTAAATTATATCAGAATAAAAATAAAAAAGTTTTAGTTGCTGCTGCTGATACTTTTCGTGCAGCTGCGGTAGATCAAATTAAAATATTATGTAAAAAAAATAATGTTCCTATATTTTTTTCAAAATTAAAATCAGATCCTGCTTCTGTTGTTTATGATGCAATAAAAAAAGCAATATTAGAAGATTTTGATATTTTAATTATTGATACTTCTGGAAGATTACATACTAAAGTTAATTTAATGAATGAAGTTAAAAAAATTGTTAAAGTTATAAAAAAAAATAATAAAAAAGGAAAATTAGAAATTTTTTTAACAATTGATTCTTGTAATGGTCAAAATTCATTAATTCAAGCAAAAGTGTTTAATCAATATATTCGTTTAACTGGATTAATTTTAACTAAATTTGATGGAACATCTAAAGGAGGAATTATTTTTTCAATATCTGATGAATTCTCTATTCCAATAAGATATATTACTACAGGAGAATCTGTTAATGATATTTGTTTTTTTAAGAGTAATGAATTTATAAAAACTATATTTAAAACGTAATTAAAATAAAAATATGTTATATTAATTAAAAAATATTTTTTTTATTTTTTATAATTTTTTTATAATATTAAAATAATTTTTAAATAATAATTGGTTTATATAGGAAAAAGGATGATTAATAAAATAAAATTTTCATCAATAAAATCATTAAGTATATATAATACTTATATTGATTCTTCTAATCATTTACCAATATTATCAGCTGATAAAGAAAAAAAATTAGCAAATAAATTTTTTTATAATGGTGATTTAAAATCTGCTAAAATTTTAATATTATCTCATTTACGTTTTGTTATTCGTATTGCTAAAAATTATTCTGGTTATGGATTATCTCAATCTGATTTAGTTCAAGAAGGAAATATTGGATTAATGAAATCTGTTAAAAAATTTAATCCAAATTTAGGAGTAAGATTAGTATCTTTTTCTATTTATTGGATTAAATCTGAAATACATGAATATATTTTAAAAAATTGGAGAATTGTTAAAATTGCTACAACAAAAGCTCAAAGAAAATTATTTTTTAATTTAAGAAAAACTCAAAAAAAATTAAGTTGGTTTAATAATAAAGAAATTAAAAATATAGCTAAAAATCTTAGAGTAAAAAATAAAGATGTAATTGAAATGGAATCTCGAATGTTTGCTCAAGATATTTTTTTAAATAATAGTTCTGAACAATGTGATCCAGACAAATCTTCTAAAAATATATACTCTATTCCTTATTTTAAAGAACAATTAATAGATTTTACTCATAAAATTGAAAATGAAAATTGGAAAAAATATATTAAAAAAAAATTAAATCTAGCTCTTTCAAATTTAGATTTAAGAAGTAGAAATATTATTTATTTACGCTGGTTAAATGGAAAAAAAAAAAATACTTTACAAGACATTGCTAAAAATTACGGTATTTCTGCAGAAAGAGTTCGTCAATTAGAAAAAAACGCAATGAAAAAATTACGTTTATCTATAGAAAATAAATAATTTGTAAAAAATATTTTTTTTTTAATAATTATTATATATAATAATAATATATTTTTAAAAATAATTATTTTTTTAATTTTTTTGTAAAGAAATTTAATATAATTTTTTAAATTTAAAAATTTTAAAAATAGAGATAATTTTTATGACGATATTAAATCATATATTAGGTTTTCCTAGAATTGGAATTGATAGAGAATTAAAACGAGCTCAAGAAAATTATTGGAATAATAAAATTTCTAAAAAAAAATTATTAAAAATAGGAAAAAAAATAAGAATTAAAAATTTACTTACTCAAAAAAAAATGGGTTTAAATTATTTGTCAGTAGGTGATTTTTCATGGTATGATCATGTTTTAAACACAACAATGATGTTAGGAAATATTCCAAAAAGATTTTTAAATAATGTAAAAAAAATAAATATTGATACATTATTTCATGTTGCTCGAGGTGTATCTCATAATAGAGAATCTACTTTTCCTTCTGAAATGACTAAATGGTTTAATACAAATTATCATTACATTGTTCCTGAATTTAATGAATATAGTACATTTAATTTTTCTTGGAATCAATTATTTTTAGAAATTGATGAAGCGTTATTAATAAAAAAAAAAATAAAACCAATTATATTAGGACCTATGTCATATCTTTGGTTAGGAAAAACAACTTCTAAAAATTTTGATAGATTAAAATTATTACCTAAAATTTTAAATATTTATAAATATATTTTAAATTATTTACATGAAAAAAAAATAAAATGGATTCAAATTGATGAACCAATTTTATCTTTAAATTTATCTCAATTATGGAAGAAAAAATTTATATATAGTTATAATTTTTTAAAAGGTTATTCAAATAAATTATTAACAACATATTTTGGAAATATTTCACATAATTTAGATATTATTAATTCAATTCCTATTGAGGGTCTACATATAGATTTAATTTCTGGAAAATATGATTTGTTAACTTTTAATAAAAATTTATCAAATCAAATACTTTTATCTTTAGGTATTATTAATGGAAGAAATATTTGGAAATCGGATTTATTAAAATATTTTAATTTAATTAATAATTTTAAAAAATTTAGAAAAAATATTTGGATTGGAACATCATGTTCATTATTACATATTCCAATAGATATTAATAAAGAATCTCAATTAAATAAAAAATTAAAAAGTTGTTTTTCTTTTGCTATACAAAAATGTTATGAATTATTTTTATTAAGTCATGCTTTAAATACAGGAAATAAAAGTTTAATAAAAAAATGGATTTTACCATTATATTATAAAAATTTTTTATTAAATTTTAATAATAAAAATAAAAAAAATTTATTTATTAAAGAAAAAAAATATTTTAGAAAAAATAATTATAATATTCGTTTTAAAAAACAAAAAAATAAATTAAATTTACCTATTTTCCCAATTACTACTATTGGTTCTTTCCCTCAAACAAAAGAGTTAAGAAAATTAAGATTAAATTTTAAAAATAATATTATTGATAAAAAAAAATATGAATCAAAAATATTTTCTATTATAAAAAAAAATATTAAAGAACAAGAAAAGTTAAATATAGATGTTTTAGTTCATGGAGAACCAGAAAGAAATGATATGGTTGAATATTTTGGAGAAAATTTAAATGGTTTTTTATTTACAAATAATGGATGGGTTCAAAGTTATGGTTCAAGATGTGTAAAACCTCCAATTATTGTTAGTGATGTGTCTCGAATTAAACCTATTACTTTGAAATGGATTAAATATGCTCAATCTTTAACAAAAAAACCAGTAAAAGGTATGTTAACAGGTCCTGTAACTATATTTTTATGGTCATTTTCAAGAGAAGATATTTCAGATTTAACTATTGTAAATCAAATTTCTTTAGCTTTGAAAGATGAAATAAATGATTTAGAAAAAAATAATATAAATATTATACAAATAGACGAACCAGCTTTAAGAGAAGGTTTGCCATTGAACGATGATGAGAAAAAAGAATATCTTGATTGGGCTGTTAATTCTTTTAAATTAAGTATTTCTGAAGTAAAAGATACAACTCAAATTCATACTCATATGTGTTATTGCGAATTTCATGATATTATTCAATCTATATCAGAGTTAGATGTAGATGTAATTACGATTGAAAATTCAAGATCAAATGACAATCTATTAATGTATTTTAAAAATTTTAACTATAACAATAGCATTGGACCTGGATTTTATGATATTCATTCCCCTAATATTCCTTCTAAAAACACTATATTTCGATTAATTAAAAAATCATTAAAATATATTTCACCTGAAAAATTGTGGATTAATCCGGATTGTGGATTAAAAACACGAACTTGGAAAGAAGTTAAAAAATCTTTATATAATTTAGTTTATGCAACACAAAAATTAAGATTAGAACAAAAAAATTAATTTTTTATTAATTTTATTATTTAAAAATTAATAAAAATTTTTAATTAAAATAATATTATTAATTTATAATTAATATTTTATTTTTTTATTTATAAAAAAATAAATTTTTTATTTAATAATATTTAATATTATTTATAATAAAAATATAACAATATTTAATATATTAAATTTTTTTAATTTAGTATATAATTAAATTAATAAATTATTTTTTTTATAGTAGGGTTTATTCCCTACTAATTTAAAAAAAATAATTTACTTTACAGCTTCTTTTAATGTTTTTCCAGAAATAAAAGAAGGAACTTTTGTAGCTAGTATTTGTATTTCTTTTCCAGTCTTTGGATTTCTTCCAGTACGAGCGGATCTTTTATTAATTTTAAATGTTCCAAATCCAACTAATTGTACATTTTCTTCATGTTTAAGAGATTTAGTTATTTCAGATAATATTGTATCTAATATATTTTTAGCTTTAATTTTTGAAATTAAAGATTTTTTTGCTATAATTTCTACTAATTGTGATTTATTCATAATTTTCTTTTCCTTTTATTATTTTTAAAAAATAATTATAAAAAATTAATATTTTAAATTTTAATTTTTTTTATAAATTATTTGAATTTAATAATTCTGATAAGTTAGCTGAAGCTTCTTCTAAACTAATTTGTTTATTCGAAGTATTATGTTTTATTTTATTTTCTTTAAATTTATTTACTTTTTTATTAAGTAATCTATCTTGATGATATTTATATCCAGTTCCTGCTGGAATTAATCGTCCAACTATAACGTTTTCTTTTAATCCTCTTAAATCATCTGTTTTTCCAGCTACTGCAGATTCTGTTAATACTCGTGTTGTTTCTTGAAATGATGCAGCAGAAATAAAAGATTCTGTAGCTAAAGAAGCTTTAGTTATTCCTAATAAATCCCTGTTATAAGATATTGTTTTTTTGTTTTTATTTTTTAATTTAATATTAGATAATCTTATTCGAGAATATTCAATTTGTTCTCCATTTAGAAAATCTGATTCTCCATGATCAATAATTGTTGCTTTTCTTAACATTTGTCTAATAATTGCTTCAATATGTTTATCATTAATTTTTACTCCTTGTAATCTATATACTTCTTGAACTTCATTCACTATATATCTTGTTACAGATTGAATACCTCTTAATCTTAAAATATCATGTGGAGATTCTGGACCATCTGAAATCACATCTCCTTGTTCTATAATTTCTCCTTCAAAAACATTTAATTGCCTCCATTTAGGAATCATTTCTTCATATATATTTTTTCCGTTTAATGAAGTAATAATTAATCTTCTTTTTCCTTTTGTTTCTTTTCCGAATGAAATCATTCCACTTTTTTCAGCTAAAATAGCTAATTCTTTAGGTTTTCTTGCTTCAAATAAATCAGCAACTCTTGGTAAACCTCCTGTAATATCTTTAGTGCTTACAGATTCTTGAGGAACTCTTGCTAATGTATCACCCGATCTAATTTTATTTCCATTATTTAATTGAACTATTGTTTTTCCAGGTAAAAAATATTGAGCAGGAATTTTTGTTCCTGGTATTAATACATCAGTTTTATCAGAATTAATTATTTTCAAAGAAGGTCTTAATTCTTTTCCTAAAGCGTTTCTTTCAGATACATCTAAAATAATTATAGATGATTGACCAGTTAATTCATCTGTTTTTTTTATAATACTTTGACCTTCTATCATATCTATAAATTTTAAATATCCATTTACTTCAGTAATAACTGGAATAGTATGAGGATCCCAAACTGCTATAATTTCTTTAGAATATACTTGATCTCCATTTTTTTTCTTTAAAATTGATCCATATGGAATTTTATAACTTTCTTTAGTTTGACCTAATAAATCAATTATTTTTAGTTCAACATTTCGAGATGTGATAACAATTTTTCCATTAGAGTTAATAACAAATTTTGCATTATTTAATTTTAATATTCCATTGTTTCTGATTTGAATATTAGATTCTGTTACAGATCTTGATGCTGCTCCTCCTATATGAAAAGTTCTCATAGTTAATTGTGTTCCAGGTTCTCCTATAGATTGAGCAGCAATTACACCAATTGCTTCTCCTTTTTTTACTAATTCACCTCTTGCTAAATCTCTTCCATAACAATAAGCGCAAACTCCAAAATTTGTTTCACAATGAACTATTGATCTTACTTTTATTACATCGATTGAATTTTTTTCTAATAAATTACAATATTTTTCATTTAATAATGTATTTTTTTTGATTAATATTTCTTTTGAATGATTTTTAAATATATTGTTTAAAGAAATTCTTCCTAATACTCGTTCTTTTAATGGTTCTTTTACATTTCCTCCTTCAATTAAAGAAGTCATTTCTATTCCATTTTTTGTTTTACAATTTTTTTCTGTTACAACTAAATCTTGAGCAACATCAACTAATCTACGAGTTAGATATCCAGAGTTTGCTGTTTTTAAAGCTGTGTCAGCTAATCCTTTTCTTGCTCCATGTGTTGAAATAAAATATTGAACAACATTTAATCCTTCTCTAAAATTTGCTGTTATTGGTGTTTCTATAATTGATCCATCTGGTTTAGCCATTAAACCTCTCATTCCAGCCAATTGCCGAATTTGAGCTGCTGATCCTCTTGCTCCAGAATCTGCCATTATAAAAATACTATTAAATGATAATTGTTTTTTAATTATTCCATTTTTATTTTTAACATTTTCAGTAGATAAATTTTTCATCATAGATTTTGATACTTTTTCATTAGCTGTTGACCAAATATCAATTACTTTATTATATCTTTCTCCTGAAGTTACTAATCCTGATTGAAATTGTTCTTGTATTTCTTCAACTTCTATTTTTGCATCATTAATTATATCTGCTTTTTTTTTAGGTATTTTCATATCATCAATTCCAACAGATGATCCTGATCGTGCTGCATAAGCAAATCCAGTGTACATTATTTGATCAGCGAAAATAACTGTTTTTTTAGAACCTAAAATTCTATAACATGTAT
This sequence comes from Buchnera aphidicola (Periphyllus koelreuteriae), assembly GCF_039360445.1. GTDB lineage: Bacteria > Pseudomonadota > Gammaproteobacteria > Enterobacterales > Enterobacteriaceae > Buchnera_J > Buchnera_J aphidicola_BM. The sequence goes on from NZ_CP134981.1 coordinate 29,612, forward strand.
TAATCATATCAGATATAGTATTTTTTTTAAGAGTTTGATTAATTATAGAAAAAGGCATACCTTTTGGAACGATTTTCCATAATATTGCTCTTCCAATAGTTGTTTTAATAATTTTTTTATATTTTATTTTAATTTTATTTTTATATTTTTTATATTCAGTAATTCTTACTTTTACAATAGAATGAAGTTCAGCCAGACCTAATTCATATATTTTTTCTGCTTCTTTTGGTCCTGATAGAAGCATATTTTCGCCTTTTCCATTTATTTTTTCTCGAGTCATATAATATAACCCAAGAACAACATCCTGAGATGGAACAATAATCGGTTCTCCATTAGCTGGAGAAAGAATATTATTTGTCGACATCATTAAATTTTTTGCTTCTACTTGTGATTCAATAGTTAAAGGAATGTGAACAGCCATTTGATCTCCATCGAAATCTGCATTATATGCTGCACATACTAATGGGTGTAATTGAATAGCTTTTCCTTCAATTAATATTGGTTCAAAAGCTTGTATTCCTAATCTATGTAATGTTGGTGCTCTATTTAGTAATATTGGGTGTTTTTTAATAACTTCATCTAGAACATCCCAAACTATTGAATCTTCTTGTTCTACCATTTTTTTTGCTGATTTAATAGTTGCAGCTACATTTTTTTCTTCTAATTTTCCATATATAAACGGTTTAAATAATTCTAAAGCCATTTTTTTTGGTAAACCACATTGATTTAGTTTGAGATATGGTCCAACTGTAATAACAGAACGACCAGAATAATCAACTCTTTTTCCAAGTAAATTTTGTCTAAATCTTCCTTGTTTTCCTTTAATCATATCAGAAAGAGATTTTAATGGTCTTTTATTTGATCCAATAATAGCTCTACCTCTTCTTCCATTATCTAATAATGCATCTACTGATTCTTGAAGCATTCTTTTTTCGTTTCTTACTATAATATCTGGCGCTGATAATTCTAATAATCTTTTTAATCTATTATTTCTATTGATTACTCTTCTATATAAATCATTTAAATCTGATGTGGCAAATCTTCCTCCATCTAATGGAACCAATGGTCTTAAATCTGGTGGTAAAATAGGTAATACAGTAAGTATCATCCATTCTGGTTTATTATTAGAATTAATAAATGATTCAATTAATTTTATTCTTTTAGTAGTTTTTTTTTTTTTTGTTTCAGAATGAGTATGTTTTAATTCTATTCTAAGTTTTTTGCATTCTTTTTTTAAATTAATTTTTTTTAATATTTTTTGTATTGCTTCTGCTCCCATTTCTGCTTGAAATTCATCTCCAAATTCTTCTATTGCTTCAATATTTTGTTCTTCTGTTAAAATTGATCCTTTTTTTAATGTTGTAGTTCCATTTTCTATTACAACATAAGATTCAAAATATAAAACTCTTTCTATATCTTTTAATGGCATATCTAAAAGTAATCCGATTCTAGATGGTAGAGATTTTAAAAACCAAATATGAGCTATTGGAGAAGCTAATTCAATGTGTCCCATTCTTTCTCTTCTTACTTTGCTTTGAGTAACTTCTACACCGCATTTTTCACAAATTACTCCTCTATGTTTTAATCTTTTATATTTTCCACATAAACATTCATAATCTTTAACCGGACCAAAAATTCTAGCACAAAATAATCCATCTCTTTCTGGTTTAAATGTTCTATAATTTATTGTTTCTGGTTTTTTTACTTCTCCATATGACCACGACCGTACAATTTCAGGGGAAGGCAATGATATTTTTATTGAATTAAAATTATCAGATTTATTTTTTTTAATAAATTTAAATAGCTCTTTCAAAAATTTTTTCCTATTTTAAAGTATTATTTGAAATTAAATATTATTTTAACTTTTAAATTATTTTTTAATTTTCTAATTCTATATTAATACCTAAAGAACGTATTTCTTTTAATAAAACATTAAATGATTCCGGCATTCCTGGTTCCATTTTATGATTTCCATCAACAATGTTTTTGTACATTTTAGTTCGTCCACTAACATCATCTGATTTAACAGTTAACATTTCTTGTAATGTATAAGATGCTCCATATGCTTCTAGAGCCCAAACTTCCATTTCTCCAAATCTTTGTCCACCAAATTGAGCTTTTCCACCTAAAGGTTGTTGAGTTACTAAACTATAAGATCCTGTTGAACGAGCATGCATTTTATCATCAACTAAATGATTTAATTTTAATATATACATATATCCTACAGTTACTGGTCTTTCAAATTGTTCTCCTGTTCGTCCATCAAATAATTTAATTTGTCCAGATTTAGGAATACCTCCTAAATGTAAAAGATCTTTTATTTCTTTTTCTTTTGCTCCATCAAATACAGGAGTAGAAACAGGAAGTCCTTTTTTATAATTTTTAGCTAAACATAAAATTTCATCATCAGAAAAATTTTTAATATTTATTTTTTGTCTATTTTTATATCCTATATCAAAAGTTTTTTGAATAAAATTACGTAAATTTAAAATTTTATTTTTTTCTTTTAATATTTTTTTTATTTTATTTCCTATTCCTTTAGATGCCATTCCTAAATGAGTTTCTAATATTTGGCCAATATTCATTCTAGATGGAACACCTAAAGGATTTAATACAATATCGATAGGAACACCGTTTTCATCATATGGCATATCTTCTATTGGATTAATTTTTGATATAACTCCTTTGTTTCCATGTCTTCCAGCCATTTTATCTCCAGTTTGTAAATATCTTTTAACTGCTAGATATACTTTTACTATTTTTAATATTCCTGGTGATAAATCATCTCCTTGAATAATTTTTTTTTTTTTTTCTGTTAATTTTTTTCTAAAATATTTTTTTAAATTTTGATATTGTTTTTTTATTTTTTCAATTTTTTTTTGATATATTGAATTTTTTATTTTTAAATAAAACCATTTTTCTGGATTTTTTTTTTTGAATTTTTTATAAGATAATCCTGATTTTATTAAAATAAATTTTGTTTGTCTAAATATATCTTTTTCAAATATTTTTTGTTTTTCTGATAAATCTTTTTTAATTTGTTTAATTTGCATTTCTTCAATTTCAATTGTTCTTTTATCTTTTTTTATTCCATCTCTAGTAAAAATTTGGACATCGATAACAGTTCCTAAAACACCATTTGGAACACGCAAAGATGAATCTTTTACATCAGAAGCTTTTTCTCCAAAAATTGCTCGTAATAATTTTTCCTCTGGAGTTAATTGAGTTTCTCCTTTTGGAGTTACTTTTCCAACTAAAATTTCTCCTCCAGTAACTTCTGCTCCAATATGAATAATTCCTGATTCATCTAATTTAGATAATGCAGATTCTCCTATATTTGGTATATCAGAAGTAATTTCTTCTGATCCTAATTTTGTATCTCTAGAAATACAAGATAATTCTTGAATATGAATACTTGTAAATCGATCTTCTTTTACTACTTTTTCTGAAATTAAAATCGAATCTTCAAAGTTATAACCATTCCATGGCATGAAAGCCACTCTCATATTTTGTCCTAAAGCTAATTCTCCTAAATCTGTAGCAGGACCATTACTTAAAATATCTCCTTTTTTTATTTTATCATTTAAAGAAACACATGGTGTTTGATTAATACATGTATTTTGATTAGATCTTTTATATTTTGTTAAATTATATATATCTATTCCAGTTTGATTAGATTTTATTTTTTTTTTATTAATTTTAATAACAATTTTTGAAGAATCTACATAATGAACAGTTCCATTTCGTTTTGCAATAATGTTTACTCCTGAATCTATTGCTACAAATTTTTCCATTCCTGTACCAACTAGTGGTTTTTCTGATTTAAGAACAGGAACAGCTTGTCTTTGCATATTTGCTCCCATTAAAGCTCGATTGGCATCATCGTGTTCTAAGAAAGGAATTAATGATGCACCAACTGATACAATTTGTTGATTCGATATATCCATATAATGTATTTGTTTTTTTTTAAATAAACTAAATTCATTTTTATATCTACATGTTATTAATTTATCTATAATTTTTTTATTTTTTTTTATATTTGTGTTAGATTGAGCAATTATAAAATTACCTTCTTCAATAGCAGATAAATATTGTATTTTATCTGTTACATATCCTTTAGAAACAACTCTGTAAGGTGTTTCTAAAAAACCATATTTATTAGTTCTTGCATAAATTGATAAAGAATTTATTAATCCAATATTTGGACCTTCTGGTGTTTCAATAGGGCATACTCTTCCATAATGAGTAGGATGAACATCTCTTACTTCAAAACCAGCTCTTTCTCTTGTTAATCCTCCAACTCCTAAAGCAGAAATTCTTCTTTTATGAGTAATTTCAGATAATGGATTGTTTTGATCCATAAATTGAGATAATTGACTAGATCCAAAAAATTCTTTTACTGCAGCAGAAATAGGTTTTGCATTAATCATATCTTGTGGCATTAAAGTATCTACATCACCAACAGATAATCTTTCTTTAACAGCTCTTTCTACTCTAATTAAACCAATTCGAAATTGATTTTCTGCCATTTCTCCAACTGATCTAACTCTTCTGTTTCCTAAATGATCTATATCGTCTACTTCTCCTTTTCCGTTTCTTATATTAATTAATTTTTTTATAACATCAAGAATATCATTTTTATTTAATATATTTTTTCCAGTAATTTTTTTTCTTAAAAGTGATCTATTAAATTTCATTCTTCCAACTGATGAAAGATCATATCTTTCTTCTGAAAAAAATAATGATTTAAATAAATTTTCTGATGCTTCTTTTGTTGGTGGTTCTCCAGGTCTCATCATTCTGTAAATTTCTATAAGAGCACTAGTTTTATTTGTTGTGTGATCTATTTTTAACGTTTCAGATATATATGGTCCATGATCTAAATCATTTGTAAAGATTGTTTTAATTTTATTTATTTCATTTTTTTTTATTTTTTTTATATTTTCTATATTAAATTTTGAGTTTGCAGAAATAATTAGTTTATTATTTTTATCATAATAATTTTTTAAAGAAACTTTTCCAACGATATATTCGATTGGAACATTTATTGAAAATATTTTTTTTGTTTTTAATTTTTTTATATGTTTTGCTGTTACTCTTTCGTTTTTTTTTAAATAAATTATATTATTTTTTTTTATTTCAAATGGAATAGTTTCTCCTCTTAATCTTTCAGGAATAAGAATCATTTCTATTTTATTTTTATGAAATCTAAAAACATTTTTTTTAAAAAAAATATTTAAAATTTCTTCAATATTATATCCAAGAGCTTTTAAAATAATTGTTGCAGGAAATTTTCTTCGTCGATCAATTCTTACAAATATATTATCTTTTGGATCGAATTCGAAATCTAACCAAGATCCTCTATAAGGAATAATTCTTGCATTATATAATACTTTTCCTGAAGAATGAGTTTTTCCTTTATCACTATCAAAAAAAACTCCTGGACTTCTATGAAGTTGAGATACTACTACTCTTTCAGTTCCGTTTATAATAAAAGTTCCGTTTTTTGTCATTAAAGGGATTTCACCCATATATACTTCTTGTTCTTTAATATTTTTTATTTTTTTTTGTATTGTATCTTTTTCATATATTATTAATCTTAAAGTTACTCTTAAAGGAACTGCATATGTTGCTCCTCTAATATGACATTCCATAACATTAAAACTTTTTTTTCCAAGTCTATATTTAACATATTGAATTTCTGCATGTTCATTATAACTTTTAATTGGAAAGACTGATTTTAATGCTGATTCTATTCCATTAGAAGAATTATTTTCTTGATCAATAAATTTTTTAAATGAATTAATTTGAATTGATAACAAATAAGGAATATTTAAAATTTCATTTTTTTTTCCAAAATCTTTTCTAATTCTTTTTTTTTCTGTATATGAATAAACCATTTTTTTTCTCTATTTTATAAAAGTTTTATAAATAATATTTTTTAAACAATATTTTTAATTTTATATTTTTATTTTTTAAAAGAGCTGGTGATTTTTTTCACCAGCTTTTATTATTTAAAAATTTTTTCAGAAATAAAAATTAGTTTTATTTTAATTCTACTTCTGCCCCAGCTGTTTCTAATGCTTTTTTTAAAGATTCTGATTCTTTTTTATTAACTTTTTCTTTTATTATAGTTGGCGCAGATTCTACTAAATCTTTAGCTTCTTTTAATCCTAAATTTGTTAAACTTCTTACAGCTCTTATTACAGAAACTTTATTTTTTCCTATAGATTTAATATATACATCAAATTCAGATTTTTCTTCTTCTTTTTTTATTTCTTGTTGTATGTTATTTTGAATAATTGGCGTTGCAGAGACTTTAAATTTTTTTTCCATAGATTGAATTAACTCTACTATTTCCATAACTGACATTTTCGAAATAGTATTTAATATCTCTTTTTTATTAATAGACATTTTTTTTCCATATTTTTAATAGATTTAATTATTATTTTCTTTTTTATTTTTAATAGACATTATTACTCGAACTAATTTTGAAATAGATGCTTCTTTTATGATGTAAATTAATTTTTGTATTGCTTCTTTAAATGTAGGAATTTCTGCTAATTTTTTTATTTTTTTATCTGAAATAAATTTTCCTTCAAAGGCAGCTCCTTTTATTTTAAAAGTTTTATTTTCTTTTGAAAATGAATATAGCAATTTTGCTGCGCTTCCAGGATTTTTTATAGAATAAGCAATGAGAGTAAATTTTTTTAATTTTTTTTGTAAACATTCGAATTGTGTTTTAGAAATAGCTTTTTTTAATAATGTATTTTTTATTACTTTTATTGTTATATTATTTTTTCTTGCTTCTTTTCTTAATATATTAATTTTATTAGAATTTATTTTGTTAGGATTTGCTATTACTGCTGATAATGCTTTTTTTGATATATTTTTTATTTCATCAACAATTTTTTTTTTTTTTTTTATATTAATAGACATTTTTACTCCTAGATTTTTTTAAAAAAATCCTTTATAATCATTATAAATATTATTTATTTTACATAGTAATAAAGATTTATTTAATAAAATTTAAGAAGTTTTATTTTTATATATATTTTATTTTATTTTATTTTTTTTATTTTTTTTTCTTTTTTTAATAAAAATAAAAAAACCTAATTTCTAACTAAAATATAAAAAAATTAATTAAGAAACTAGGGATATTTTATTCATTTTAAAAAAAAATTAATATTTTTATTTTTTTATTCTAAAATAGATTTTTTAATTTCAATAGATTTGCCCATTGTAGTAGTAAGAAATATTTTTTTAAAATATATTCCTTTTATTTTATTAGGTTTTTGTTTTTTCAAATCTATAATTAAACTCATTAAATTTTCTTTTATTTTATTTTTAGAAAAATTTATTTTTCCTATAGAAGCATGAATAATTCCATTTTTATCATTTTTGTATCGTATTTGTCCGTTTTTTATTTTTTTTACTGTTTGATAAATATTTGATGTAATTGTTCCTATTTTATAATTTGGCATTAATCCTTTTGGACCTAAATATGATCCTAATAAACTAACTATTTTCATTGATTCAGGAGTTGCAACAGTTACATCAAATTTTATGTTATTTTTTTTAATTTTTTTTGATAAATCTTCCATTCCAATAAATTCAGCTCCTGCTTTTTTTGCTTCTTCCGCTTGTTTTCCTTCTGCAAATACAGCAACTTTTATGATTTTTCCATTTCCATGAGGAAGAACAGTTGCTCCTCTTATATTTTGATCTGTTTTTTTTGAATCAATTCCTAGCATTATTATAACGTCTATGCTTTCTGTAAATTTTCGTTTAGATTGATTTTTAAGAATAGAAATTGCATTTTTTATTTCCATTTTTTTTTTTATATTAATATTTTTTATGTTTTTTTTTTTCATATTTTTACTATTTTTCTATTTTTAAACCCATTGATTTTGCTGTTCCAATAATTGATAAACTCATTTTTTTTATATTAGATCCAGTCATATCTTTTTCTTTAATTTTTGCAATTTCATTAATTTTTTTTATACTTATTGTACCAACAAATTCAGTATTTGGTTTTTTAGATCCTGATTTTATTCCTGAATATTTTTTTAATAATATTGAAGCTGGTGGAGTTTTTGTAATAAACGAAAAAGTTTTATCAGAAAACACAGTTATTATAACTGGTATTGGTATTCCTTTTTCTAATTTATTAGTTTCAGAATTAAATTTTTTACAAAAATCCATTATATTTAGTCCTTTTTGACCCAATGCTGGACCAACTGGAGGACTAGGATTTGCTTGTCCTGCTGGAATTTGAAGTTTTATATATGATGTTATTTTTTTTGACATTTCTTTTCTCTTTTTTTTAAGAATTTTTTTCTACATGACTAAAATTTAATTCTACTGGTGTTGATCTTCCAAAAATTAATACAGATACTTTTAATCTATTTTTATCATAATCTACTTCTTCTACAATTCCATTAAAATCAGAAAATGGACCATTTTTTACTCTAATACTTTCTCCAGGTTCAAAAAGAGTCTTAGGTCTTGGTTTATTTCCAATTTTTAATAATTTGTTTTTTATTTTTACAATTTCTTGTTTATTAATTGGAAATGGGTTTTCTGGAGATCCACCAATAAATCCTATAACTTTTGGAATGCTTTTTATTAAATGCCAACTGAATTCGTTTACAATCATCTTTATTAATACATAACCTGGAAAAAATTTATAATCACTTTTTTTTCTTTTTCCTTTTTTAATTTCTATGACTTCTTCTGAAGGAACTAAAATATTAGAAAATATCTTTTTTAAATTTTTTTGTTTAATATGATCTTTAATAGATTGTACTACTTTATCTTCATATCCTGAATAAATCTGTATTGCATACCATTTTTTTTTTTATGATTTTTAATTTTCATCATTGACCTTAATATTTTAAAGATGTAATAAATGATATTAAATAGAAAATTATATTATCAAGGCTCCATAAAATTATTGATATAAAAAAACTTATTAAAATTATAATAAATGTTGTATACAATGTTTCTTTTTTATTTGGCCATGTAATTTTTTTTATTTCTATTTTCATATCTTTATATATTGAATTTATATGATTATAGTATTTTTTAATCACAAGAAGTATTATTATTAATAATAAAAAAAAAGAAAAAATTTCTAAATTTTTTAATTTAATAAATGAAAAATTATTTTTTTTAATAAAAAAAATAAAAAAAATAATTAAAATATTTAAAAAAATACATTTTTTTTGTTTTAAAAACGAAACAATTTGATTTAAAATTTTAGATTTCATTAGAAATCCTAAAATAATATTTTTATATTTAATAGTTAAAAGTAAATTATTTTGGATAAAAAAATTTAATTCATGCTGATACCCAGATTTGAACTGGGGATCTCACCCTTACCAAAGGTGTGCTTTAACCAACTAAGCCATATCAGCTTATATTTTTAAGTATTTTATAAAATTATTAAGAATTGAGCGAACAGTGGGAATTGAACCCACATCTTCAACTTGGAAGGTTGAGGTAATGTCCTTTATACCATGCTCGCATTTTTTATTATTAATGGTGGGAGAAGGATTCGAACCTTCGAAGTCTATGACGTCAGATTTACAGTCTGCTCCCTTTGGCCGCTCGGGAATCCCACCAAATTTGATTATTTTTTTTTTGTCTTTCTTTTTTTTTGTCTTTCTTTTTTTTAAATAAAAATATTATTGCCGGCTACCGGAATTGAACTGGTGACCTACTGATTACAAGTCAGTTGCTCTACCTGCTGAGCTAAGCCGGCAAATAAAAAAATAAAAACAAATGTATTATTAAAATTAAAAATTTAAAATTTTATTTCTATATTATTTATATATTTTACTTTTTTTTTTAAAAAAAATCAAATACTTAAATTTTTTTTTGATAATTTTTTTTATAAAAATTATAATTATTTAAATTAATTTTTTCATTTTTTTTTTTATTTTTTTTTTTTTTTTTTTTTTTTTTTTTTTTTTTTTTTTTTTTTTTTTTTTTT
>NZ_CP134981.1:339642-451592 GCF_039360445.1 Buchnera aphidicola (Periphyllus koelreuteriae)
AGACGCATTTGGAACAGCTCATAGAAAAGAAGCATCTACTTATGGTGTAGGAATTTTTTCAAAAATATCATGTGCTGGATTTTTATTTATGTCAGAAATTAAATCTTTAAAAAAATGTATACAAAATCCAAAACTTCCTCTAGTAACTATTTTAGGAGGATCAAAAATATCAACAAAATTTAATATTTTAAAAAAATTATGTAAAATATCAGATACTGTTATAGTTGGAGGAGGAATTGCAAATACATTTTTAGCAATTAAAAATAATATAGGAAAATCAATATATGAAAAAAATTTCATTAATTTAGCAAAAAAATTAAAAAAAAAATATAATATAATAATACCTATTGATTCAAAAGTAAAACAAACAAATATAAAAAAAATTAAATATATAATTAAAAAATCAAGTGAAATAAAAAATAACGAAGAAATTATGGATATAGGTAATCAAACTATTAAAAAAATAAAAAAAATAATAAAAAAAGCAAAAACTATTATTTGGAACGGTCCTGTAGGAGTTTTTGAATCAAAAGAATTTAGAAATGGAACAAAAAAAATTGCATATGCAATTTCAAATAATAAAAATTCTTTTTCTATTGCTGGAGGAGGAGATACATTAGCAGTAATAGAAATGTTTGATATAAAAAATAATATTTCATATATATCTACTGGTGGTGGAGCATTTTTAGAATTTATAGAAGGTAAAAAATTACCAGTCATAAAAATGCTTAAAAAAAAATATATTAAAAAATAAAATTTTAAATATTAGGAATATATAAAAATGAAAAAAATTTTAAAAAATTTTAAAAAAGGTGTTTTAAATGGAATAGAAACAAAAAAAATTTTTAAATTAGCTAAAAAAAATAATTTTGCAATTCCTGCAATTAATTGTATTAATACAGATTCTATTAATTCAATTTTACAAACTGCATCAAAAATAAAATCTCCTGTAATTATTCAATTTTCATATGGAGGATCAATTTTTATTTCTGGAAAAAAAAATAAAAATAATTCATTTCAAGAAGCAATAGATGGAGCTATATCAGGAGCAAAACATATTCATTTAATGGCAAAACATTATAAAATACCAATTATAATTCATACAGATCATTGTAATAAAGATCTTTTACCGTGGTTAAATGGATTAATTAAATTTGGAAAAAAATACTTTAAAAAAAAAGGATATCCTTTATTTTCATCACATATGTTAGATTTATCTCATGAAAATTTAAAAAATAATATTAATTATTGTTGTAAATATTTAAAAAAAATAAGTAAAATAAATATGTTTTTAGAAATTGAACTTGGATGTACTGGAGGAGAAGAAGATGGAATAGATAATACAAAAATAAAAAAAAAATATTTGTATACTAAACCGAAAGAAGTAAATTATGCATATAAAAAATTATCTTCTATTAATTCAAATTTTTCTATTGCAGCATCTTTTGGAAACGTACACGGAGTTTATAAAATAGGAAATGTCGATTTAAAACCAAAAATTTTAATAAGATCCCAACAATATGTTAAAAAACATAATCAAATTAATAAAAACAATCCATTAAATTTTGTTTTTCATGGTGGTTCTGGATCATCTTTAAAAGATATTAAAAAATCTATTTTATATGGAGTAGTAAAAATAAATTTTGATACAGATATACAATGGTTTACTTGGAAAGGAATATTAAATTTTTATAAAAAAAATAAAAAATATCTTCAACATCAATTAGGTAATCCAGAAGGAAAAAATAAACCTAATAAAAAATATTATGATCCAAGAAATTGGATTCAATATTATAAAAATTATATTTCTAAAAAATTAAAAAAAATATTTTTTAATTTAAATTCAATAAATTTATTATAAAAAACTTAAAATAAATATAAAAAATAATAATTAAATTGTTTAATATTTAAATTTTAAAATTTTATATTTAAAAAATTTTTTCAAACATTAAAATATATTCGGATTTTTTTATATGCTTAAATATATATTTATAATTTCAGCAATGATTATTTTATTAAGTCGATTTAATCATTTTCAACCAACTTTAATTATTGCTACGTTCGGAACTTTAGGGATGACTATTGGTTTTACTTTACAAGGAACGATAGCTAATTTTACAGCTGGAATTTTATTAAAAATTTTTAAACCATTTAAAATAAAAGAATTTATTAGTTTAGATAAATTATCCGGAACTGTATTAAATATAGATTTATTTTATACAGTAATTCAAACCATGGATGGAAAACTCGCTGTAATTCCAAATAATAAAGTTTTATTAGGAGAAATTATAAATTATACTCGATCACCTATTAGAAGAAATGAAATTTTTATAAAAATATCTTATTATAAAGATACACAATTTATAATTGATATACTTCAAAAAGTTTTAGATAATGAAGATAGAGTAATTAAAAATAAAGATACATTAATTGGATTAAATGAATTATCTCCATATCATTTAAAATTTGTTATACGATGTTGGAGTAAAACAGAAGAATTACAAAGTGTATATTGGGATTTAATGTTTTCTTTTAAAAAAGCTTTAGATAAACATAATATTCAAATTCCATATATTCCAAATAATAATTTACATATTATAAAAAAATAAAAAAATTTACTTTAATTTTGGTAATTAAATTAATTTTTTTCTATAATATTAAAGAAAATAATTAAATTTAATTACTTTAAATACAAGTTTAATATTTTATAAAAAATTGTTTATGATAAAAATATATACTTCTAATAACTTTAATTATTTAATAAAAAAAATATGTCAAATTATGAAAAAGAAATCATTAAAAAACATATTTATAAAAGAAATAATTATTATACCAGAATTACATACATCTATATTTATAAAAAAAATCATACAAAAAATACTTGGAATTTTTTGTAATATTTCATTTTATATACCAGAAAAATTTATCTTTTATATATTAGAATTATTTATATATAAAATAAAATATAAAAGATTAGATCAATCATATATATTATGGAAATTAATGAATTTATCTGTCAAACATCAAAAAATTATTTTTAAAAAAAAAGAAAATACGTTAAATAAATTTAAATATTTTAAAAATTTATCAAAAATTTTTTATAAATATTTTATTTATAATCCAAAATTAATTGAAAATTTTAATAAAAATAATAAAAATAAAAATAAAATATTTATTAAACAAAAAAAAATTTGGAAAAATATTAATAAAAAATTTAATAATCAATATAATTATATTGATTTAATAAAAAATTTTAAAAAAAATTTTATTAAAAATAAAATTAAATATAATAAACTACCTAATAGAATATTTATATTAAACCCAATTGATTTTCCTTTATCTTATTTTAATATTATAAAAACACTTAGTAAAAAAATAAAAATTTATTTTTTTTTATATAGTCCATATAAATATATTAATTTAAAAAAAAATTATTTACAAAAATCAAGAATTTCAAATTGGATGAAAAATAATTTAAAAAAAATGAAATATATTTTATCTCTAACTAAAAAAATAAATATTAATTATAAAAATAATAAAAAAAATTCATTACTTAATATAATAAAAAATAATATTTTTTATTTAAATAAAAATATAAAAAATAAAAAAATTAAAAATGATAATTCTATATCAATACATGAATGTTATAGTCATTTAAGAGAAATAGAAATACTCCAAGAAAATATATTAAAAATTTTAAATAAAAATAAAAAAATAGAACCAAAAGATATAATCATAAAAACTAAAAATATTCAAAAATATATACCATATATAAATTCTGTTTTTAAATCTGAGATAAAAAAAAATAATATACCTTATTCAATATATAAAAAAATGTTTAATAAAAAAAATCAAATTATGTTTATATTGAATAAAATATTATCTTTACCTGATAGTAAATTTAAAAATAAAAAAATATTAAATTTTTTAAATTTTAAATTTATTTCTAAAAAATTTAATATCTCAATAAAAGAAATTAAAATAATTAAAAAATGGATTTCAGATACAAATATTAATTGGGGAATTAATAAAAAACATAAAAAATCTTTCGATCTTCCTCAAATTAATCAAAATACATGGGAATATGGACTAAAAAAAATAATTATTGGTTATGGTATAAAAAAAAAAATATGGAATAAAATTTATCCATATGAAATTTATGAAAAAAAACATATTAAAATATTAAATAAATTAATTTATTTTATTAAAACATTAATAAAATGGAAAAAAAAATTATCCAAAAAAAAAAAATATTATGAATGGAAAAAAATATATAAAAAAATAATAAATGATTTTTTTTTTAAACATAAAAAAATAAAAAAATATTTAAAATTTTTAAAAAAAAAATGGATTTCTTTAATTAAAGAAATAAAAAATAGTTCATATAAAAAAAAAATATCAATTAAAATTATAAAATATGAAATTAATAATAAAATTAAAAATTTTATAAACCCAAAAAAAAAAAAAAAAAATTCAATAATATTCTCTAATTTTGATTTATTTAGAACAATACCTTTTAAAATTACTTATATTTTAGGAATGAATAACAATTTTCCAAAAAAAAAAATAAAAAATAAAGACGATTTAATAAAATTAAATAATAATAATAAAAAATATATCCAAGATAATAAAAAAGATTATTTTATTTTTCTTGAATTATTATCTTGTACTACAGAAAAAATAATTATAAGTTATATTAATGATTCTTTTAAAAATAAAAAAAATAACAAAGAATCAATTATAATTAATCAATTTAAAAAATATATTCAAGAAAATTTTTTAAAAAAAAATCAATTTAAAAATTTATTATTAATTCATACAAAATATAGTTTTTATAAAAAAAATTTTTATAATAATTCAAATTTTAAAAGTTTTAATTCAATTTGGAATATATCTAGCAATAAAAAAAAAATAAAAAATAATTTATTAAAAAAAAAAATATTTGTTAAAAATATTAAAAATATAAAAATTAAAAATTTAATACTATTTTGGAAAAATCCAATAAAATATTTTTTTCATAAAATATTAAATATATTTTATAAAAAAAATTTTTATAAAAATTCAAATTATGAACCGTTTTATATAGATGAAAAAAATAATTATTTATTAAATGAAAAAATTTTAAATTATATAATTTTAAAAAAAAATTTAAAAAAATTATTTAAAAAAATAAAATGTTTAGGAATTTTACCTTATGGAAATTTAGGAAAAATTTATTTTTATTCTCAAATAAAAAAAAATAATAATATCTTTTTAAAAATAAAAAAATTAATATCTCCATTAAAAAAAAAAAGAATTTTAATAAAAATAAAAAATTATAATATTTATGGATCATTAAAAAATATTTCTAATTTAAATGGAGTATTACGTTGGAAATCTTTTAATTTAAATTATTTTGATAAATTAAGTTTTTGGATAGAACATTTAATATATTGTATTAATGGAGGAAAATATAATAGTAAATATATTGGTTTCAAAAATAAAATTATTTTTAAAAATATTAAAAAAAAAAAAGCTAAAAAATATCTTTTAAGATATATATTTGGATATATTCAAGGATTAAAAAATCCATTACTTTTAATAAATTCAGGATTCACTTGGTTTCATTATATATATAATAAAAAAAATAAAAAAATTTCAAAAAATAAAAAAATTAAAAAATGGAGTAAACAAAAAATGTTTGAAATATGGAATGGAAATACATATTTTCAAGGTGAAAAAAAAAATTTATATATTAAAAAATTTTTAAAATCAATGAATAAAAAAAATATGAAAAAAATTTTCAGAATAACAAAATATTGGATGATTCCAATATATAAAAATATATTATAAAAATTTAAAATTAAAAAATTCTTATGAAAAAAATAAAAAATAAAAATTTTATTCCATTTAAAGGAATAAGAATTATTGATGCTTCTGCAGGAACTGGAAAAACATTTACAATTATAATTTTATATCTTAAATTATTATTAGGAATAAATAATAAAAAAAAAAATTTTTAATTAAAGAAATTTTAATTATTACATATACAAACAATGCAAAAATAGAAATACAAAATAGGTTATCAAAAAATATTTATAATTTATATAAAGATTGTATCAATAAAAAAACTAAAAATAAAAATTATAAAAAAATATTTAAAAAAATTAAAAATTTTAAAAAAGCAATTAAAATATTAAAAATTGCATATTTAAAAATAAATAATGCACCAATTTATACTATTCATGGATTTTGTAAAAATATATTAAAAAAATATAATTTAAATTATAAATATTCATTTGATAAAAAAATTTATAATGAACAAAAAATATATAAAAAATCAACATATGATTTTTGGAGAAAATATACTTTTATATTAAATAAAGAAATTTTAAAAATTTTTTTTAAATATTGGAAACATCCAAAAAATTTATTATCTGAAATTTCTCCATGGTTAAATTTAAAATCAAAAATATTTATATATAATGAAAAAAAAGAAAATATTTTTGAAAAACATAAAAAAAATATAAAAAAAATTATAAAATTTAAAAAACAATGGAAAAAAAATAGAATTTTTTTTAAAAAAATTCTATTAAATTTAAATTTAAATAAAAGAATTTATAATAAAAAAAATCTAAATAGATGGATTAAAAAAATTACACTATGGTCAAAAAAAAATACAACAACATACAATATCCCAAATGAATTAAATTATTTTAAAAAAAAAATAAAAATAAAAAATTTTTTATTTTTAAAAATTATAAAAAAATTTTTAAATATAAATTTTTCTTTAAAAGAAATATTTTTACTTAATGCAATAAAAAAAATTAAAAAAATATCTAATTTAAAAAAAAAAAAACTTTTTTGTTTTGATAATCTCATTCAATTTTTATTATTAAATTTAAAAAATAATAAAAATTTAGCATTATCTATAGAAAAGGAATTTCCTATTGCTTTTATTGATGAGTTTCAAGATACAGATTCTCAACAATATAAAATATTTAAAAAAATATATAAAAATAAAAAAAAATCATCTTTAATTTTAATAGGAGATCCTAAACAATCTATTTATAATTTTAGAGGAGCAGATATATTTTTTTATATTAAAACTAAATCAAAAATTTTAAATACATATACGTTAAAAAAAAACTGGAGATCTTCTGAAAAATTAATTAAAAATATTAATTTATTATTTAAAAAAAATAAAAATAGTTTTATATTTAAAGAAATTAAATATAAAAAATTAATCCCTTCTACAAATTCAAAAAAAATAAAATTTTTAATAAAAAATAAAGAACAACCTAGTATAACTTTTTGGTTACAACCTGGAAAAAAAAATACACCATTTGAATATAATAAATGGATTTCAAAAAAATGCGCAAAAAATATTTTTTATTTAATTAATACAATAAAAAATGGAGATTCTACATTAAAAACATTTAATAAAAAAAAAAAATTAGAAATAAAAGATATTTGTATTTTAATAAAAAATTATAAAGAATATAAAATGATTAAAATAGAATTAAAAAAACTTAATATTAATTCATATTATACATCTAATAAAAAATCTATTTTTAAAACAATTGAAGTTCAAGAAATGTTTTACATATTACAATCTATTTTAAATCCATCAAATGAATTTTATTTAAAAAGAGCTCTCTTTACTTCAATAATATCAAAAAGTTCTTATTTAATATTTAATTTAAATAAAAAATATGAAATATGGTCAAAAATAAAAAAAAAATTTAATAATTATTATAAAATATGGAAAAAAAATGGAATTTTAAATTTAATAAAAAAAATTATTTATGAAAGTAATATATATAAAAAATATTTTTTTAAAAATAAAAAAAAAAAAAAAATAGAAAATTTAATACATTTATCAGAAATTTTAGAAAAAAAAACAATTTTAATTAAAAATTTTAATTCATTAATTTTATGGTTTAAATATCAAATTAAAAAAAAAATAAATAATAAAAAATATGATGAAAAAAATATTTATAAAAAAAATTCAATTCAAATAGTTACAATACATAAATCAAAAGGATTAGAATATCCAATATTATGGATTCCATTTATGTCAAATTTTAAACTATCAAAAAAATATATCTTTCATGATAGAAAAAAATTTAATACTTATATTAATTTAGAAAAAAATAAAAATAAAATATTTTTAGAAGAAGAAGAAAGATTATCTGAAGATATTCGTTTATTATATGTTGCTATTACTCGAGCAAAATTTCATTGTAGTATAGGAGTAAGCCCAATTGTTTCAAATAATAAAAAAAAAATATTAAAAAATAATAAAACAGATTTTCATAAAAGTGGTTTAGGATATATCCTTCAAAAAGGAAAACCTATGAGTTCTAAAAACCTTAAAAAAGAACTAAAAAAAATTTCTTTTAATAAATCTATAAAAATTACTTCAAAAAATAAAATTGTTTTAAATACTAAAAAAAAAAAAAAAGAAAAAAAAACGTTTATACATAAAAATTTTTCAAGAAATTTTAAAAAAATTTTTTATACTAGTTATACAAAAATAAATAAAAAAAAAAATATAAAACATAATAATTATATAAAAAATAATAAAAAAAAAATAAAAAAATATACATCATTTTCTTTTCCAAAAGGAAAAAAATATGGAATATTTATTCATAAAATTTTAAAAAAAATTAATTTTAAAAAAAAAATAAATAAAAATTTTTTAATTAAAAAAATTAAAAAAATAAAATTATCAACTAAATGGATAAAATTTTTAAAAAAATGGATAAAAAATATTTTAAAAACTCCATTAAAAAAAAATGGAATAAAATTATATAACATTAATTTAAATAATTGTTTAAAAGAATTAGAATTTTCTTTATTTTTAAAAAAAAATATTAATTTAAATATTATAAATACAATATTAAAAAATAAAAAAATAAAAAATAATTACAAAAAAAAATGTATATTAAATGGATGTATTGATTTAGTTTTTAAAAATAAAAATAAATATTATTTAATTGATTACAAATCAGATTATTTAGGAAAAAATAAAAAAAAATATATAAAAAAAAATTTAAAAAGAATTATTAAAAAAAATGGATATAATATTCAATATTATTTATATTCATTAGCTTTAAATAAATTCTTAAAACACAAATTAAAAAAATATACATTTAAAAAAAATTTTGGAGGAATATATTATATTTTTTTAAGAGGAATTAATGGAAAAAATAATAAATATGGAATTTTATTTCATAAACCTAAAGAAAAAAAAATTAACAAATTAAATAATTTTTTTTTATAAAAAAAATAAGATAAACTTTATGTTAAATATAATGAAAAAATTGGTTAAAAAAAAAATTTTAAAAAAAATAGATTTTTATTTTGCAAAAAATATTTCAAAAAAAAATGAATCATTAATTTTAATAATTTCAGCATATTTAAGTTTAAAATATAGAAAAGGTTATACTTTTATATCTTTAAAAAATATTTTAAAGAAAAAATTTTTTACAAAAAAAATTCTTAATAAAATAAATCATATAAAATCATTAGAGAATATAAAAAAAGAATTGTTAAAAAATAATTTTATTAAAAAAAATAATTTTCCTATAATTTTAAATAAAAATATTTTATATTTAAATAAAATATGGAATATAGAAAAAAAAATATATAAATTTTTAAATTATAAATATAAATTAAAAAAATATAATTTTTGTAAATTAAATAAAATAATAAAAACAAATTTATTTAAAAAATTAAATTTTGAAAAAAAAAATGCAATTATATCATGTTTATTAAATAAATTTACATTTATATTAGGAGGTCCAGGAACTGGAAAAACTCATATAATTTCTAAAATAATTTTTTTATTTTTAAAAATTTCTAAAAAAAAAAAAATAATCATATCTTCTACAACAGGGAAATCTAGTAATATAATATTAGAATCTATTAAAAAAAATAAATTATTAAATAAAAATCAAAACAAAATAAAACAATATATTCCAAATAAATCATATACATTACATAAATTATTTAAAATAAACAATAATATAAATAATTTTTTTTTTAAACAAAAAAAAATTAATGTAGATTTATTAATAATAGACGAATCATCTATGATAGATTTATTTATATTTAATAAAATAATTGATTTAACATATAAAAAAACACAAATAATATTTTTAGGAGATAAAAATCAATTACCTTCAATTAATGTTGGATCAATTTTAAATGATATATTCATTTATTTTAAAAAAAATAAACATCATAAATTATATTTAAAATTTAAAGAAAATATTATAAAAAATAAATTAAATAAAAATTTTTATAAAAATAAATCTTTAAAAAATAAAATATGTTATTTAAAAAAAAATTATAGATTTAATAAAAATTCTGATATTTATAAATTTTCTCAAATGATTAAAAAATTTAAAAAAAATAAAGAAAAAAAAATTTTTAATAACAAATTAAATAATATAAAATTTTATATTTTAAAAAAAAAAATATCATATATAAAAATTATGAAAAAAATATTTTTATTTTACAAAAATTATTGGAATATAATTATAAAAAAAAAATCTATAAAAAAAATATTCAAATTATTTAATAAAATTAGAATTTTATGTGTGTTAAAAAAAGGAAATTATGGTGTAAAAGGAATTAATAAAATATTTAAATATTTTATTAAAAAAAATAATTTAACTTATTTTAAAAAATATGATAAAAAACTATGGTATATAGGAAAACCAATTATTATAAAAAAAAATTTATATCAAATAAAACTGTTTAATGGAAATATAGGTATTACTTTATTAGATAAAGATAAAAAAATGAAAGTATTTTTTGTTATGCCAGATCAATCTATAAAAATTATTCCAATAAATTTAATTAGAAATTATCAAACAACATGGGCTATTACAATTCATAAATCTCAAGGATCTGAATTTAATAAAATTATTCTAATTATGCCTTTAAAAAAAAACAGAATTATGTCTAGAGAAATAATATATACAGCAATAACAAGAGCAAAAAAAAAAATCTTAATTTATTCAAAAAAAAATATTTTTTTAAAATCTATTCAAAAAACAATAGTTAAAAAAAGTAAATTATTAAAAAAAAAATAAAATTTATATTTTTTTTAAATATAAATTTTTATAAATTATTTTTTTTATTTTTAAAATTTTTTAATTGCGGGAGTTGGATTTGAACCAACGACCTTCGGGTTATGAGCCCGACGAGCTACCAAACTGCTCCACCCCGCGATATTTTATAAATATATATATAACATTTATATTAAAAATATACAACTTTTTTTTTTAATTTTTATAATTTAAAAAAATCTTTAAAAAAGTTTTTAAAATATATGATAAAATAACATTAATTTTATTAATTTAAAAATTTTAAAAAATATGAAACTCATAAAATCTAAATTAAATTCTAAAAATTCAAAAATTTCTATTATAACAACTAAATTTAATGAAGTAATCAATAATACTTTATTAAAAGGATGTATTGAAACATTAAAAAATATGGGAAAAATAAATGAAAAAAATATTACTGTAATAAAAATACCAGGAGTTTATGAATCATCAATCACAGCAGAAATTCTTGCATTAAAAAAAAAATATAACGCAATTATTGTTTTAGGAACAATTATAAAAGGAAATACTAGACATCATAAATTTATAGAAAGATCTATTTCATATGGATTATCTCAAGTAAGTTTAAAAAATAAAATTCCAATTACATTAGGTGTTTTAATGACTAAAAATATAAATCAAGCTATTGAACGATGTGGTATTAAAATGAATAATAAAGGATCAGAAGCGGCAATAGCAGCATTAGAAATGATAAATATTTTAAAAAAAATATAAAAAATGTTTTTTATAAGAAAAATATGATAAATCATAAAAATTATATGAAAAAAGCAATATTTTTAGCTAAAAAAGGAATTTTTACTACTTCTATAAATCCAGTTGTTGGATGTATTATAGTTAAAAATAATATTATAGTAGGAACAGGATGGCATAAAAAATTTGGATCTAATCATGCAGAAATTAATGCTTTAAATCAAGCTAAAAAATTAGCAAATGGAGCAATAATGTATGTAACATTAGAGCCATGTTGTCATTATGGAAAAACAAAACCATGTTATAAAAAAATTATTAAATCAGGAATAAAAAAAATTTTTATTGCAACAAAAGATCCTAATCCAAAAGTATCTGGAAAAAGCATAAATTTATTAAAAAAAAATGGAATTATAATTCATTTAGGATTAATGAAAAAAGAAGCAGAATTTATTAATAGAGATTTTTTTAAATGGATGAAAAAAGGAATTCCATGGATAAAATTAAAAATTGCTATGTCAATTGATGGAAAAATTGCAGATAAATTTGGATGTAGTAAATGGATTACATCAAAAAAATCAAGACAAAATGTTCAATTATTAAGAGCTCAAAGTTCAGCTATTTTAACAACTAGTAATACTATTATTCAAGATAATCCATTATTAAACGTTAGAATATCAGATATGAATAAAAAAAATAAAAAAAATTTTCCAATAAAAAATTTTATTCAACCAATTCGAATTATTATTGATAGTAAAAATAGAATAAATAAAAATTTTAAAATAATAAATATAAAAAGTAAAATATTATTAATAAGATTAAAAAAAGATAATATAAAATGGCCAAAACATGTTCAACAAATAATTGTTCCGAAATATAAAAAAAAAATAAATTTATTATATTTATTTAATTTTTTAGGAAAATTAAAAATTAAAAATATTTTAATAGAATCTGGATCATTATTATCAAGTTCTTTAATTTCACTAAAATTAATTGACGAATTAATTATATATTATTCTCCAATAATTTTAGGAAATAATTCTAAACCAGCATTTATTTTAAATAATATTAAAAAAATATCACAATCTAAAAAAGTTTATTTTAAAAAAATTTTAAAAATTGGATCAGATTTAAAATTAACTATAAATTTTAAAAAAAATACAAAATAAATATAGTTAAATGAGAAAATTAATGAATATATATTTTAGAAAAAAAGCTAGAAAATGTATAGTTCAAGCTCTTTATTCTTGGCAATTATCTAATAATAAAATTTTAGATATAAAAAAATATTTTTATAAAAAAAATAAAAAAAATATGGATATAAAGTATTTTAATGAAATTTTTATAGGTGTTGTAAAAAACAAAAAAAAAATAGATTTATTAATTCAACCATATATTTTAAAAAACTTAAATAGAATAAGAGAAATAGAAAAATCTATATTAAGAATGTCTTTTTATGAACTAATAAAAAAAATAGATATTCCATATAAAGTTATAATTGATGAAGGAATTGAAATTTCAAAAATTTTTGGATCAAAAAATAGTCATAAATTTATTAATGGAATATTAGATAAAGCGGCATATAAAATACGTACAAAAAATTTTAAATAAAAATTCATAAATATACAATAGTATTATTATATTATTTTAAAAATTATTTTTTTAAATAAATATATTAAAAACTTTAAATATAAAATAAATTATGTCTCATAAAAAAAATATAAATAAAAACTTATTATGGAATAAAAAAAATGCTGTTAGAATAGCTAAACAAGAAGGAATTGTATTAAATAAAAATCACTGGAAAATAATAAATTTTGTTAGAAATTTTTATTTTAAATTTCATATAAATCCTAATATTAGAATATTACTAACAGCAATAAATAAAAAAAAAAAAAATAAAATAAATAGTTTTGATTTAATAAAATTATTTAAAAATAATCCATCAAATCAAATTAATAAAATATCTGGAATACCAAAATCTAATAGATGTATTTAAAAATTTATTTATAATTTAAACAAATAGAAATATTAAAAAAAAATATATAAAATATAGAAAATTTAAAAACATTTAATAACCAATTGGAATAATCTAAAAAAATATTATTCCCTTTAGAAATTAAAAATAACCAAAAAAAACCTAATAATAAAAAAATTATTAAATGAAAATTATTTAAATAACTTATAATTCCTAAAATAAATGTAAAAAAAATTAATAAATTAACATAAATATACATATGAAATAATGTAGTTTGAAAATTATTTACAATTGGAAAAACTTTTATATTAGCTTTTCTATAATCTTTTAAATATAATAATGAAATAGAATAAGAATGAGGTATTTGCCAAAAAAAAAATATTAAAAAAAGAAAAAAACTATAAAATATATTATAATTTTTAACAGAAAAATATCCTACTAATATTGGGCAAGAACCAGAAAAAGCACCAATAAGAGTTGAACATGTATATTTTTTTTTTAATATAATAGTATATAAAACAACATAAATAAATAATCCAATTAAAGATATAAAATAAACTAATTTATTTACAAAAAAATATAAAAAAAATGATCCAATAAAAAATAGAAAAATAGAAAAAATAATTGATTTTTTTAAAAAAAATTTATTTTTTACTAAAATTCTATTCATAGTTCTTTTCATTTTTTTATCATTTTTTTTATCAAAAATATTATTTAATACACATCCACAAGAAATAATACAAAATAAACCAATAATCATAAAAATAAAAATTATTATATTTATATTATTATTTTTTAATCCAAAAAAATAACCAGCCAATGCAGACAATAAATTTGAAAAAACAATTCTTGGTTTAATTAATTCAATATAACAATTTAATTTTTTTACAAAAAATTTAAATAAGTATAACATTATGATGCAAATTCCTCATAATCCAAACCGAACCAGAAAAAATAATTAAAATTATTGTCATAGTAAAAATTATTGAAAAAATATTCCAATCATTTTTATTAAAATCATTTAAATGTAAAAAAAATAAAATATGTGTAACAACTTGGATAAAACAACATAAAATAACAAAAAAATATAAAAATTTTTCACAAAAAATATGATTAATAACTATAAAAAAAGGAAAAAAAGATAAAATTAATGAAAATAAAAATACTATTATATAAAAACATAAAGATGTTTTAAAAAAATTAATTAATTTATTTTTAAAAATCATTGTATTACTCCAAATAAATAAACAAAAGTAAATACAAAAATCCATATAATATCAAGAAAATGCCAAAAAATACTTAAACATAATATTCTAGTATTAATTATTTTATTCATTCCAATAATTTTAATTTGAAAAATCATTAAAATTATCCAAATTAAACCAAATATTACATGAAATCCGTGTAAAAATAATAAAGTATAAAAAGATGAAAGAAAACCACTTCTGGTAGGGAAATAATTTTTTTTAAATAAATGAAAAAATTCAAATCCCTCTATAAAAATAAACAAAAAACCTAATAAAAAAACAAAAAATAAAAATAAACAAACCATATTAATATTATTTTTTTTTAAAAAATTTACAACTATACTAAAAAATAATGAACTTAATAATAATATAAAAGTTTCTAATGCAACAAGATTTAAATTAAAAAATTCTTTTCCTGATGGACCATTAGAAATATTATGAACCATAACAAAATAAACAGCAAAAACTGTAGCAAACATGATACAGTCACTCATAATATAAATCCAAAAACCAAAAATTTTTTTTTTATTTATATTTAAATTTTTAGAAAAATTATCTGTTTTTTTTTTAAGAAACTTATTTAAAAAATTATAAAACATATTTTAAACTCTATTTAATTGAATTATTATAATTAATATCTTCTATTTTTTTTATTTCTTCTTTTTTTATACAATATTTTTTTTCTTTTAAAAAACTTTTATAAATAAAAATACTAATAATACTAAATAAAGAAAAATAAAATAACCACCAAATATGCCAAATAGCAGAAAATCCAAAAAATAATAAACAAATACTAATTAAAATTCCATAAAAACTATTTTTAGGTAAATAAATATTTTTATATAATTTTTGTTTAATCTTTGATTTTTTTAAATTTTTATTTTTAATTTTATTCTTCCAAAATGAATCTCTACTATTAACATAAGGAATTTTAAAAAAATTATAAATAGGAGCTGGAGAAGAAATAGACCATTCTAAAGTTCGACCATCCCAAGGGTCTCCTGTTTTATCTAAATTATTATTTTTTTCTTTAATAGATATAATAAATTGTATTACTTGAGATATCATACCTAAAAAAATTAATAATACACCAAAACATGCAATAGATAATAAATAATGAAAACTATAATCAATATTTTGACTTAATCTTCGAGTCATTCCCATAAATCCAAGAAAATACAATGGAATAAAAGCAAATAAAAAACCAAAAATCCAAAAGAAAAAAGAAATTTTTCCCCATTTTTCATTTAAAGTAAAACCAAAAAATTTAGGAAACCAATATGTAATTCCAGAAAAACAACCAAAAACAACTCCACCAATAATAACATTATGAAAATGAGCAACTAAAAATAAACTATTATGTAAAACAAAATCTGCAGGTGGTAAAGATAAAAGAACTCCAGCCATTCCTCCAATAGAAAAAGTTATTAAAAAACCAATAGTCCATAACATACATGAATGAAAATAAATTTTTCCTCTATACATAGTAAATAACCAATTAAAAATCTTTACACCAGTTGGAACAGCAATAATCATTGTTGTAATTCCAAAAAATGCATTTACATTTGCTCCTGCTCCCATAGTAAAAAAATGATGCAACCACACTATAAAGGATAAAACAGTAATAGATAATGTAGCCCATACTAATGAAGTATATCCAAATAAAGATTTTTTAGAAAAAGTTGAAACAACTTCTGAGAAAATACCAAACGCAGGTAAAACCAAAATATAAACTTCAGGATGACCCCAAATCCAAATTAAATTAATGTACATCATCATATTTCCACCCATATCATTAGTGAAAAAATGAAATCCTAAATATCTATCTAATGTTAATAATAATAAAGTAATAGTTAAAACTGGAAAAGAAGCAATAATTAATAAATTAGAACATAAAACAGTCCATGTAAATACAGGCATTTTAAATAATGTCATTCCAGGTGCTCTCATTTTTAAAATAGTTACTAAAAAATTGATAGCAGTTAAAGTAGTTCCAATACCAGCAATTTGTAAACACCATATCCAATAATCTACACCAACTCCTGGACTAAATTCCATTTCAGATAAAGGAGGATATGCTAACCATCCTGTTTTAGCAAATTCTCCAATTCCTAATGATAAATTAATTAAAATAACAGCACTAACAGTAATCCAAAAACTTAAATTATTTAAAAATGGAAACGCTAAATCTCTTGCTCCAATTTGTAATGGAATAACTAAATTCATTAAACCAATAATTAAAGGCATAGCAACAAAAAAAATCATAATTACACCATGCGCAGTAAAAATTTGATCATAATGATGAGGAGGTAAAAAACCAGATGGATTTTTTAAAGATGCAAGATATTGTTGCATTCTCATCATAATAGCATCTACAAATCCTCTAAAAAGCATTATAAAAGCTAAAATTATATACATAACTGCAATTTTTTTATGATCTAATGTAGTAAACCATTCTTTCCATAAATATTTCCATTTTCCAAAATATGTTATACAACATGCAATAAAAATAGATACAAAAAAAATACAAATATATGTAATAACAATAATAGGTTCATGAAAAGGTATATCTTTCCATGATAATTTTCCAAACATAAAGTTTTTTCCTAATTTTTTTATAATTTAAATAAAATACTTAAGTATTGTAAAAAAAAATTAAATAAAAAAAAAAATATAAAAAATATATATTTAATTAATTTATTTTAAGAAATTTTTCAATTAATCTTAAATCATTATAAGTAAAAAATTTTTTATATTCATCATTATAAATTTCTTTAAAATCATTAAAATTAAATATTTTTTTTCCTATTTTTTTTACTTTACAAACCCAAGAATCAAAAAATTTAACATTAATAGTAGAAATTGCTTTAAATTTCATATTTGAAAAACCAGATCCACTATAATTTGAAGAAATCCCTTTATAAACACCTGGAAAATTTGAAATTAAATTCAGTTTTGAAGTCATTCCAGGCATAGCATATATTTGACTTCCTAAAGATGGTATAAAAAAAGAATTCATAACAGAATTAGAAGTAATATAAAATTCTATTGGAGTATTAGTTGGAAAAACTAATTCATTTATTGTAATAATTTTCTGATTAGGATAAATAAATAACCATTTCCAATTTAAAGATATTGCTTCAATTTTTATAGGAGTCACATTTGTTTTTAAAGTTTTTCTAGGATCAAGATCATGAGTTTTATTCCATGATAATATTGATAAAATAAATATAATAAATATTGGAATTCCCCAAGAAAAACCTTCTATTTTATATGAATGATCCCAATTAGGATCATAATTTTTATTTTTAGATAAATGATTATATTTAAAAGAAAAAAATATAGTCATAAAAATTACTGGAAGAACAATTAATAACATTAATAAAAAAGCAATAATAATTAATTTTTTTTGTTCATATGCAATAACACCCGAAGGATAAAATATACCTTCATGACAACCACTTAAAAATAATGTTAAAAAAAACATTAAAAAAAATTTTTTAAATGAAGAAAAATTCATAATAAACCTCAAAAAAATATATATAAATCTTTTTAATTTATAAAATATTTTTTTAATAAAAAATTTGTATATTAAAATATTTAATAGTATAAATATTTAAATAAAAAAAATATTAAAATATATTATAGTATGATAATTATAAAAAAATTTATAAACCTATAAAATTTTTATTAAAAAATTTTTTAAATATTTATTATAGTATAATCAATTTTTTAACATAAAAAATTTTTATATCAATTTCTATCAAAAAAAATGATCAATTTAATTAAAAAAACAATAAAAAAAAAAATAAAAATAAAATATATAAAAATATATAATACAAGTTATATTCATAAAAAATTTCAAAATAATAATTCTCATTTTAAAATTATTATTGTAAGTAATTATTTTAAAAAAATAAATATTTTAAAACGACATCAAATAATTTATAAAATTTTATTTTCAAAATTTAAAAAAAAAATATATGGAATAGAAATGTTTATATATACAAAAAAAGAATGGAAAAATAAAAATAACAAAACTTTTATTTCTACAAAATGTATTAATTAATTCAAATTAAAAATATTTTAAAATATTAATAAAATTATAAAAATATATTTTATTAAAACAATAGAGGTAATATGAATTCTATTAAATTAAAAAAAAATAATAAAGAAATCATAATTAATAAAAAAATAAAATCAGAAAAAATAGAAAAAAAAATAAATAAAAAATTAATTTTTTTAAAAAAAACATATATTATTGATGGGTTTAGAAAAGGAAAAGCTCCAATAAAATTAATTGAAAAAAATTTTAAAGATAATATTATTAAAGATGTTTTAAATAAATTAATTCATACATCTTTTTTAAAAATTTTAAAAAAAAAAAAAATTAAAAAATATTCAAATTTAAAATATTTTTTAGAAAAATATAAAAAAGGAAAAGATTATAATTATACAATAAAATTTAATATTACAAAAAATAAATTATTAAATAAATTAAAATTAATAAAAATAAATAAATTAAATATCAAAATTACAAATCAAGATATCGATACAATTTTTTTAAATTTTAAAAAAAATCTTTCTAAATGGGTAAATACAAAAAAACCAATTAAAGAAAATGATAAAGTAAAAATTAAATTTAAATTAATATCTAAAAATAAAAAAATTATTTTAAAAAAAAATAATTTTATAATTTTTATTAAAAAAAATTTTTTATTAAAAAAAATTCATAAAAAAATAATTGGAAAAAAAATAAACGATAAAATAAAAGTCAAAATTAAATTTTCTAAATATCATCCAGAAAAAAAAATAATCGAAAAAAAAAATATTTTTTTAATAAAAATTATTAAAATTAAAGAAAAAAAAGAAAAAAAAATTAATTTTAATAAATTAAAAAAATTAGGAATAAAAGAAAAAAATATACAAGAATTAAAAAAAAATATATATATTAATTTAATAAATGAAGCAAAAAAAATGGAAGAAAAATATTTAAAAAATGAATTTATAAAAAAATGGATAAAAATTAATAAAAAAAGTTTTTCTAAACAAAAAATATTAAATTTTATAAAAAATATAAAAAAATATATATATTTAAAATATAAAAATAATAAAAATATATTTGATAAATCATATAATAAAAATATAAAAAAAGAAGCATTAAAAAAAATAATTATTAATAACCTAATCCAAAAAATAATTAAAAAAGAATCATTTTACATTAGTAAAAAATTAATAAAAAAAATATATAAACAAACAAAAAATCAATTTAAAAAAAATAAAAAAAAAGAAAATCATATAAAAAAAAGAAAAATCTTAAGTCATATTAAAAAAATTTTATTAATAGAAAAAGCATTCTATTTTATATTTAATCATATTTTAATAAAAGAAAAACAATGTAATTTTATAAAAGCATTAAAAAAAATAAAAAATATTATATTATAAAATAAAAATTTTTTAAATTTGTTTTATAATTAATAAAGGATAATAATATGAAAAAAAAAAATATATATAATTCTTTAAAAAATCAAAATTTAATTCCAATGGTAATAGAAAAAACATATTCTGGAGAAAGATCTTTTGATATTTATTCTCGTTTATTAAGAGAAAGAATTATTTTTCTAACAGGAGAAATAAATGATAATATCTCAAATCTTATTATTGCTCAATTATTATTTTTAGAATCTGAAAATAAAAAAAAAGATATATTTTTATATATTAATTCTCCTGGAGGAATCGTGTCTTCAGGATTATCAATATATGATACTATAAATTTTATTAAACCAGATGTAAATACTATATGTATAGGTCAAGCATCTTCTATGGCAGCAGTTATTTTATCTTCTGGAAAAAAAGGAAAAAGATTTAGTTTACCAAATTCAAGAATTATGATACACCAACCTTTAGGTGGGTACAAAGGACAAGCATCAGATATTCAAATACATGCTTTAGAAATATATAAAATTAAAAAAAAAATAAATCAAATATTATCTTACCATACAAAAAAAAATATAAAAAAAATTGAAAAAGATACAGAAAGAGATTATTTTCTTTCAGCTAAAGAAGCTCTTTCATATGGATTAATTGATTCTATTTTAAATAATAAAAATAATAAATTTCAATTATAAATAATATTTAAAAAATATTTAATTTAATGTATTATTAAGAGGTTATACATGACAAATCAAAAAAAACAAAATAATAATAAATTATACTGTTCTTTTTGTAAAAAAAATCAAAATGAAGTTAAAAAAATAATTGTAGGTTCTTCAGCATATATTTGTGATCAATGTATTTATTTATGTAATAATATTTTAAATGAAGAAAAAAAAAAATCATTTTTTTTTAAAAAATATAATGATTTACCAAAACCTCATGAAATAAAAAAAAATCTAGATAATTATGTTATAGGTCAAAATAAAGCAAAAAAAATTTTATCTGTAGCTGTATACAATCATTATAAAAGATTATACAAAAATAATAATTTAAAAAAAAATTCTGTAGAAATTGGAAAAAGTAATATTTTATTAATCGGGCCAACCGGAAGCGGAAAAACATTGCTTGCAGAAACTTTAGCTAAATCATTAAATGTTCCATTTTCTATCTCTGATGCTACAACTTTAACAGAAGCTGGATACGTTGGAGAAGATGTAGAAAATATTATACAAAAGTTACTTCAACAATGTGATTATAATATCGAAAAAACAGAAACTGGAATAATTTATATAGATGAAATAGATAAAATATCAAGAAAATCAAATAATCCATCCATTACAAGAGATGTTTCTGGAGAAGGAGTTCAACAATCATTATTAAAAATGATCGAAGGAACAATAGCATCTATTCCTCCACAAGGAGGGAGAAAACACCCACAACAAGAATTTGTTCAAATTGACACATCTAAAATTTTATTCATATGTGGAGGAACATTTTCTGGTTTAAAAAAAATAATTTCTAATAGAATAAATAAAACATCAAAAATAGGATTTTTAAAAAAAATAAAACAAAAAAAAAGAAATAAAAATAAGGAATTTAAAAATTTAAATACTGAAGATTTAATTACATTTGGATTAATTCCAGAATTTATCGGAAGATTACCAATTATAACAACATTAAATAAATTAAATAAAAATGAATTAATAAAAATATTATGTAAACCTAAAAATGCTTTAATTAAACAATATAAAGAACTATTTAAAATGGATGGAGTAAAATTAATATTTTGTAAAAAATCTATTCAAAAAATAGCAGAAAAATCTATATCAAAAAAATCAGGAGCAAGAGGATTAAGAACAATATTAGAAAAAATTTTACTTGAAACAATGTATAATATACCATCGATTTCAAATATAGATAAAGTTATTGTTAATGAATCAACAATTATTAATAATACTTCTCCACAAATTTTATTAAAAAAAACGTTTTAAAAATAATCAATAAATTTTTTATAATAAATTCTAAAACTAATATAAATAATATTCAATTATTTTTTTTAAATAAAAAAATTATATTTTATTTTTTTATTTTTTTTATATTTTTATAAAATTTAAAATTATAATTAATAAAAAATTTTTAAATATATAAATTAAGAGAAAAATTATATGAAAGAAAAAAAATCTAAATATATAAAAATACCAATTTTGCCATTAAGAGATACTGTTATATATCCTTATATGGTTATTCCATTATTTGTAGGAAGAAAACAATCTATGAAATTAATTAACATTTCTATTAAAAAAAATAAAAAAATAATGTTAATTACTCAAAAAAAATACTCTATAGAAGAACCAAAAATAAAAGATTTATATAAAATTGGAACATTATCATCAATTATTCAATTATTAAAACTTCCGGATGGAACTGTAAAAATATTAATAGAAGGAAAAAAAAGAGCAAAAATAATTGATTTAGGAAACAAAAAAAATAATTTTATTGGAAAAATAAAAATAATACATTCAAAAAAATTAAAAAAAAAAGAAAATAAAATTTGGAAAAGAACTATTATCAATCAATTTAAAAAATATTCAAAATTTAATGATAAAATTTCATTAGATATTATAAATTCATTAGATAAAATTAATAATATAAATAAATTAATTGATACAATCGCTAATTATATACCTTTAAAATTAATTAACAAACAAAAAATATTAGAAGAAATAAATATAGAAAAAAGATTAGAATTTTTAATGATAATGTTAGAATCTGAAATTAAATTATTTACAATTGAACAAAAAATTAGAATTAGAATTAAACAACAAATGGAGAAAAATCAAAAAGAATATTATCTCACTGAACAACTTAAAGCAATACAAAAAGAACTAGGAAAAAATAAAAAAGATTTAAATGAATATTCTATTTTAAAAAAAAAAATATTAAATTCAAAAATGCCAAAGAAAATAGAAATTGAAATAATTAATGAATTAAAAAGATTTAGATTAATGCCATATATGTCATCAGAAACAACAGTAGTTAGAAGTTATATAGAATGGATGATTAAAGTTCCTTGGAAAAATAAAACTAAAATTCAAAAAAAACTATCCACTGCATTATTAATATTAAATAAAAATCATTATGGATTAGAAAATGTAAAAAATAGAATATTAGAATATTTAGCTGTTCAAAATAGAATGAATAAAATTAAAGGACCAATTTTATGTTTAGTTGGGCCTCCAGGAGTTGGTAAAACATCACTTGGTAAATCAATAGCAAAAGCTACTGGAAGAAAATATATTAGAATGTCATTAGGTGGAATTAAAGATGAATCAGAAATTCGAGGACATAGAAGAACATATATTGGATCTATGCCTGGGAAAATTATGCAAAATATTTCTAATATAGGAGTAAAAAATCCATTATTTTTATTAGATGAAATTGATAAAATGTCTTATGAAAATCAATCAGATGCATCTTCTGCTTTATTAGAAGTTTTAGATCCTGAACAAAATTATTCTTTTAATGATCATTATTTAGAAGTTAATTATGATCTTTCAGAAGTAATGTTTATTGCTACAGCTAATTCTTTAAATATTCCAACACCATTGTTAGATAGAATGGAAATTATTAAATTACCTGGATACACAGAAGAAGAAAAAATAAAAATTTATAATTCTTATTTAAAACCAAAACAAATAAAAGAAAATGCTTTAAAAAACAATGAAATTTCAATTACAAAAAAAGCAGTTATTAAAATAATTCGTCAATATACAAAAGAATCTGGAGTTAGAAATTTAGAAAAAAAAATATCTAAAATATGTAGAAAAATAGTTAAAAAAATACTTTTAAACAAAAAAATAAAAAAAATTAAAATTAATACAAAAAATTTAGAAAAATATTTAGGAATAAAAAAAAATATTTCAACAAAAATTAATAAAAAAAATGAAATTGGTCAAGTAATAGGTTTAGCTTGGACAAATTTTGGAGGAGAATTACTAAAAATACAATCAGCATGTATTAAAGGAAAAGGAAAATTATCATTTACAGGATATTTAGGAAAAGTTATGAAAGAATCAATTCAAACTGCTATTACTGTTATTCGAACACAAGCAAAAAAATTAAAAATATCTACAAATTTTTATGAAAAAAATGATATTCATGTTCATATTCCTGAAGGGGCTACTCCAAAAGATGGACCAAGCGCTGGAATTTCTATATGTACATCTATCACATCATCTATTACAAAAAATCCAGTTAAACATACTTTTGCTATGACTGGTGAAATAACATTAAACGGAAATGTAATTGCTATTGGAGGACTTAGAGAAAAAATTCTTGCAGCTTATCAAGAAAAAATAAAAAATATAATTATCCCAAAAGAAAATAAAAAAGATCTAAAAAAAATATCAAAAAAAATACTTTCTAAAATAAAAATATATTTAGTACAAAACATTAAAGAAGTATTAAAATTATCATTAGAAAATGACCCTTATAAATAACAATTTTTTTTAAACACAAAAATATAAAAAATAATAATTTTTATAACAAATTATTTAAAAAGGTCTTTAAAAATGAATAACTCTATATCATTATTTAAAAAAATAATTTTACAAATCATTCTAATTATTTTAATAACCTCAATTTTTATTACTAGTATGAATAATTATTTTAGTAATAATAATTCATGGATAATAAAAGTAAATAATAAAATAATTAATGAAAATACACTTAAAGATAGTTTTTTAACAAAATTATCTGAAATCAAATTAACTAATCCAAAAAAATATATTAAATTAATAGAAAATAAAAAAGAAACAAAAAAATTTATAAAAAATATTATATTTAATTTAATAAATAATATTTTAATTGAAGACTATTTAAATAAAATTAATATTAAAAATAAAAAAAAGAATATAAAAAACTTTATTATAAATTCTATAGAATTTCAAAAAAATAATAAATTTAATAAAAACAAATATAATCAATTCTTAAATAAAAATTCTTTAAATGAAAATCAATATCTTAAAATAATAGAAAATAAATTAATAAAAAATTATTTTTTAAATGATATTATAAATTCAGAATTTTTATTAAAAAATGAAAAAATATCAAATTATAAAGATAAATATAAAACAATATTTTATAAAACTGCAGAAATAGATTTTAAAAAATTAATTTATAAACAAAAAATTTCAAAAAAAGAAATTTTTAATTTTTATAAAAAAAATAAAAAATTTTTTTGTTTTCCAACAAAATTTAAATTACAATTTATAAATCTTTCTTCATTTATGAATGATAATAAAAAAAATATTGAAATAAATAACAAAATAAATTCGTTATCTATAAATAAAAAAAATTTTTTTAATTTAATTGAAAAAATAACAAATATTAAAAGAAAAGAAACTCAATGGTTTTCAATAGATTCTATTCCTCAAGAAATTAATAACAAAGAAATAAAAAAATTTTTAACAAATCAAAAATATTATAAAATTTACTTAAATAAAAATTATATAAATTATAATATTTCAAATAAAAAAAATAATTTTTATATTAAAATAATTGGTATTCAAAATAAAAAAATAAAACCATTAAAAGAAATTAAAAATATAATTAAATACATTTTAAAAAAAAAAAAAGCAAAAAAAAAAGCTTTAAACAAAATTAATACAATAGAAAAAGAACTTCAACAAAATTCATTTAAAAGTTTTAATAAAGAAAAATTAGAATTTAAAAATATATATAATACAAAAAAAGATAAAAATAATATTTCAAAATTTGTAAAAACAATAAAAAAAAAATTTAATAAAAAAAATCCAGTTTATGTTAAAATGACTGATTACAAAAATACATGGATAATAATAAAAATATATAAAAAAATATATACAAAAATAAATAAAAAAACAAAAAATAAATTATATATGAAATTAAATTTATTAAATAAAAAATTATTAATTCATTTAATATTAAAAAGTTTATACTCAAAATCAAAAATAAAATATAATAAAAAATATATTATTTTTAAAAAATAAATATAAATATATATTATTAAATTTTTAAAAAATTTAAATACTCTAATTAAATTTATTAATAATATTTAAAATAAATATTAAAATTAAGGCGATATTTTGAGATTATTTAAACAATTAAATTGGTATTTTCTTCAAGAATGGAAAAGATATCTTGGATCTATAATAATATTAATAATTATTGCATGTATGCAAACAATTCCTCCAAAAATTGTAGGAAAATTAGTAGATTCAATAGTTAAAAAAAAAGTAAATGTTCACTCATCTATTCAATTAATTTATATCATGATAGCTATTGCTTTAACTGTATATATATTAAGATATGTTTGGAGAATATTACTTTTTGGAGCGTCTTATAAATTAGCAATAAAATTAAGAAAATTATTTTATAAATCTATTATTAAACAAAATAATGATTTTTATATAAAAAATAGAACAGGAGATTTAATTACACGAGTTAGTAATGATATTGAAAGAATAATATTTGCTGCAGGAGAAGGAGTACTTACTTTAGTTGATTCATTAGTAATGGGTATTTCTGTATTAATAGTTATGTGTACTCAAATTAGTTTTAAATTAACTTTTTTTGCATTAATACCAATGCCAATTATGACAATTTTTATTAAAAAATACGGAGCCAAATTACATAAAAACTTTTTTAAATATCAAATTTCTTTTTCTAAATTAAATAATAAAACACAAGAAATTTTAACTAGTATAAGAATGATTAGAGCATTTGGATTAGAAAAATTAAAATTAAAGGAATTTTTAAAATTAATAAACAAATCTAGTAAAAAAAATATTAAAGTAGCAAAAGTAGATGCAAAGTTTGATCCAGTTATTTATCTTTCTATTGCTTTTTCAAATCTTTTAGCTATTTCAAGTGGTAGTTGGTTAGTATGGAATGATAAAATAACATTAGGTCAACTAACAAGTTTTATTATGTATTTAGGATTAATGATTTGGCCTATGCTAGCATTAGCATGGATGTTTAACATTGTAGAAAGAGGTAGTTCTGCATGGAATAGAATACAAAATATAATAACATATCCAGTAAAATTAAAAAATGGAAACATAAAAGTTTCAAAAAATTTTAAAAAAATAAAAATAAAAATTAAAAAATTTTTATATGAAAAAAAAAAAAAAACTGTTTTAAAAAATATATTTTTTTCTATAAAACAAGGACAAATTATAGGTATTTGTGGACCAACTGGTTCTGGTAAAAGTACTTTAATTAAATTAATTCAAAGAAATTTTGATATAGATTTAGGAGATATTTTATATGATAAAATATCTTTAAAAAAATTGAAATTAAAAGAATGGAGAAAAAAAATTTCAGTTGTTAATCAAGAAACATTTTTATTTACTGATACAATTTTAAATAATATTACTTTTGGAAATAATAAAATAAATTTTAGTAAAGTAAAAAAATATTTAAAAATGATAAAATTAAAAAATGAAATTGAAAAATTAAAAAATAAATATAATACATTTATAGGAGAAGATGGAGTTTTATTATCAGGTGGTCAAAAACAAAGATTAGCTATCGTTCGTGCATTAATTTCAAAACCTAAAATATTAATTTTAGATGATGCATTATCTGCAATAGATGGGAAAACAACGAAAAAAATTCTTAAAAATATTTTTAAATGGAAAAATAAAAATACAACTATAATCATTAGTTCACATAAACTATCTGTACTTAAAAAATCAAACAAAATTTTAGTAATGAAAAAAGGGAAAATTATTAACAGAGGAAACCATATTTCGCTTTTAAAAACAAAAAATTGGTATAGTAATTCATTATCCTATAGAAAAAATCAATATTAAACAATAAAAAATTTTTAAATAAAAGGAAATTTAAAATGAATAATTTTATGAAATATTGGCCTACTCTTAAACGACTTTTAAAATATGGAAAACCTTTTAAAAAATTACTATATTTTGGAATTTTTTTACTTTTATCTGCAGCTTTGTCAGAAGTTTTAGGACCAATATTAATTAGTAATTTTATTAAAAATATATTAGAAAAACATGAATTTTCAAAAACTATTGTTTTATCAAATACTATTGGATTTATTATATTACAAATTTCTTCTGTAATTTTATATTATTCTCAAAATATTATTTTTAGTAAAATATCTATAAAAATTATTCAAAATTTAAGATATGATATAATGAAATCTACTTTAAGATTACCTATTAAAATATATGATAGTCAACCAATAGGTCATATTATTTCTAAAATTACTAATGATACTGAATCTATTCGAGAATTATATGATACAATTTTAGGTTCAATTATTAATAGTTCAGTTTTAGTATGTATTGTATTAATTGCTATGTTTATTTTATCTTGGAAAATGGCATTAATTTCAATGACTTTAATTCCAATAGTGATTTTAATTATTCTTGCTTATCAATACTATAGTATTCCAATATTAAAAAAAATAAGACATTTTTTATCAAAAATATATCATGAATTTAATGAAATCGTAAATGGAATTGAAATTATTCAACAATTTTGTCAAGAAAAAAAATTTAAAAAAAAAATTATTAATACAAGTTATATGCATTATAAATATAAAATGAAAGCATTAAAATTAGAAGGATTTTTATTAAGACCATTATTAAATTTTTTATCTTCATCAATACTTTGTTCAATTATGTTTTTTTGTATTATATCTAATATTGATTCATTTAAAGTAGGAATTTTATATGCTTTTATAAGTTATTTATCAAGATTAAATGAACCATTAATTTCTATGGCAAGTCAACAACCATTATTGCAAAAAGCATTAGTATCAGGAGAAAGAATTTTTGAATTAATGGATAAAAAAAAACAAGAATATGGATTAATTAATAAAAAATTTAAAACTGGAAAAATATTTATAAAAAACATGAGTTTTAAATATGATAAAAATTCTATTAATGCTTTATCAAATATAAATATTAAAATTCCAGAAAAATATTTTATTGCATTTATTGGAAAAACAGGAAGTGGAAAAAGCACATTAGCTAATTTATTAATGGGGTATTATCAATCTAGTTCTGGTTCAATTTATTTAGATAATAAAAAAATTGAAAAAATTAGCCATAATTCTTTAAGAAATTCTGTTTCATTAATACAACAATCTCCTATTATATTACCTGATACAATTTTAAAAAATATTACTCTTGGTCAAAAAATTTCTACAGAAAGAATAAACAAAATTATTAAATTAGTCAATTTAAATAAATTAATTTCTTCATTAAAAAAAGGAATTTTTACTAAATTAAGTGAAAAAGGAAATAATCTTTCTGTTGGTCAAAAACAATTGATTTCTATAGCACGAGCATTAATAAAAAAACCAAAAATATTAATTTTAGATGAAGCTACAGCAAATATAGATATATATACAGAAAAATTAATACAAAAATCATTATTAAAAATTAAAAATAAAACTACTTTAATAATGATTGCTCATAGATTAAATACAATAAAAAATGCAAATAAGATTATTGTTTTGAATAAAGGTAAAATTGTTGAACAAGGAACTCATAAAGAATTAATGAAAATTAAAAACAAATATTATAAAATGTATAAATCTCAAGAATTTAAATAATATTTTAAAAAAATAGTTTTTTTAAGTGTTTTATTAATAAAAAATATGCATGTATTCTTTGAATTAGCTGCTTCTTTCCAGACCTGACTAAGTATTCAAATTCAACATCATATATACTAATAAAACACTTAAAAAATAATATTTTTATAAAATTATAATATACATTATTTTTTATAAAAATACAATTTTTTATTGTTTAATAAAAAATACTTTTCTAAAAATAATTATGACTAATGAAAATTATTTATAATTATGATAGCATATAAAAATATAAATAAAATTTTATAAATAAAATGAAATATAAAGTA
This sequence comes from Buchnera aphidicola (Periphyllus koelreuteriae), assembly GCF_039360445.1. GTDB lineage: Bacteria > Pseudomonadota > Gammaproteobacteria > Enterobacterales > Enterobacteriaceae > Buchnera_J > Buchnera_J aphidicola_BM. The sequence continues at coordinate 370,053 of NZ_CP134981.1, forward strand.
TTTGCAAGAAAATGGAGACCAAAAGATTTTAATGAAGTAATTGGTCAAAAATATACTATCCAAGCAATTTCTAATAGTTTAAAATTAAATAGAATTCATCAAGCATGGATTTTATACGGAACACGAGGAATTGGAAAAACAACAATAGCAAGAATTTTAGCAAAATGTCTAAATTGCAAAAAAAAAATTACACATACTCCATGTAAACAATGTATCTCATGTAAAGAAATTGATAAAAATTTTAGCCCAGATTTAATTGAAATCGACGCTGCATCAAAAACTAAAGTTGAAGATATAAAAGAACTTTTAGAAAATTCAAAATATCCTCCTATTAAAGAAAGATTTAAAATTTATTTAATTGATGAGATACACATGTTATCTAGATATAGTTTTAATGCACTTTTAAAAACTTTAGAAGAACCACCTAAACATGTAAAATTTATTTTTGCTACTACAAATATTGAAAAACTTCCAAAAACAATTATTTCTAGATGTATTAGATTTAATTTAACAACTATTTCTATAAAAAATATTAAATTAAATATAAAAAATATTTTAAAAAATGAAAAAATTTTTTATGAAAAAAATACTTTAGATTTAATTTCAAATGCTGCAGATGGTAGCATGAGAGATGCATTAAGTATAACAGAACAAGCTATTTCTATAGGTAATGGAAAAATAAAAAATTCTAACGTTAAAAAAATGTTAGGAATATTTAAATATGAAAATTTTTTAAATTTACTTCAAGCAATTTTTGAACAAAATGCAAAAAAAATAATGAAATTTAAAGAAAAAATTTTATCTTTAGATGTTGAACCTGATCAAATTTTAATAGAATTATTAAGATTATTACATTATTTATATATTTTAAAAATATATTCAATAAAATGGAAATCAAAAATATATAATAAAAAACAACAAAAAATTTTAAAAAAAATGTCAAAAAAATATAATTATAAAGAAATTAAAAAAAATTATTCAATTATAATTAATGGAAGAAAAGAAATAAATTTTTCTCCATCTAAAAAGTTAGGAATGGAATTAACATTACTTAAAACACTAAAAAAAAAATAAAATTTTTTATAAAAAAATAATTTTTAATTTATTATTTTATAATAAATTAAAATAAAAAAATTAATAATTTTAAAGAGAAAAAAATGTTTAATAAAAAAAATTTTGGGAATTTAATGCAACAAGCTCAAAAAATGCAAGAAAATATGAAAAATATACAAAAAAAAATAAAATCTATAAAAGTTACAGGAGAATCAGGAGCTGGATTGGTTAAAATTACATTAAATGGAAATAATATTTGTAAAAAAGTTGAAATTGATTCAAATTTATTAAAAGACAATGATAAAGATATTATTGAAGATTTAATAATTGCTGCATTTAATGAAGCAAATAGAAAAATAAAAGAAGAACATAAAAAAAGAATGTCAAAATTTTCAAATGGAATGCCTATTCCAAATGATTTAAATTTTCCTATTTAATAAAATATAATTAAAAAAATTAAAAAAATTAAATTATTATATATATTTAAAATAATATTTTTAATAAAATAAATCTTCTTATAGGAAAAAAATGAAAATTATTTTAATTGGATATCCATGCTCTGGAAAAGGAACACAAGCTCAATTAATTTCAAAAAAATACAATATACCTAATATTTCAATAGGTGATTTAATAAGATCAAAAATATTAAAAAATTCAATAAAAAATAAAAAACTAAATGATAAATTAAAATCAGGAGAATTAATTTCAGATAAAATAATTATATCTTTAGTAAAAAATAGATTAAAAAAAAAAGATTGTTTAAATGGTTATATTTTAGATGGATTACCTAGAACTCTTAATCAAGCAAAATTAATGAATGAAAAAAAAATTAACATTGATTATATAATAGAAATATCAGTATTAAAAAAAAATATATTAAAAAGAGCATTAGGAAGACAAATTCATATTCCATCTGGAAGAATTTATCATAAAATTTATAATCCTCCATTAATAAAAAATATAGATAACATTACTGGAGAAAAATTAGTTAAAAGACAAGATGATAATCAACATACTATTGAAAAAAGATTAAATCAATACGATTCTGTTAAAAAAAAAATATTTAAATATTATAAAAATAAACAAATAAATATTAAATATTTTAAAATTGATGGAAATAAAAAATTAAAAAAAATTACAAATTCTATAAAAAAAATATTAACAAAATAGTATTTTTTTTTAAAATTTTTTGCGCTTTACAGGATTCGAACCTGTGACCCACGGCTTAGAAGGCCGTTGCTCTATCCAACTGAGCTAAAAGCGCTTAAAAAATTATTCTAATAATTATATAATTTTTATTTTAAAATATATATTATAAATTATTTTTTTTAAAAATACTAGTTATAAGTTTTTAATATTTTTTAAAAAATTAATTATTTAAAAAAATGGAAAAAAAATGGTAGCAAAAATAATTAATGGGTTTAAAATTTCTAAAAAAATTCAAAAAAAAATAAAAAATGAAATTTGTAAAAGAAAAAAAAAAGGATTATTAATTCCAGGATTGGCAGTAATATTAGTTGGAAATAATAATTCATCAAAAATTTATGTAAAAAATAAAAAAATCGCATGCAATAAAGTTGGTTTTTTTTCTAAAATATTTAAATTTTCTAAAAAAATATCTGAAAAAAAAATAATAAATTTAATAAAAAAATTAAATAAAAATAAATTAATACATGGAATTTTAATTCAATTACCTTTGCCAAAAAAAATAAATACATTAAAAATTATAAAAAAAATTTCATATAAAAAAGATGTAGATGGATTTCATCCATTTAATATAGGTTTATTATGTCAAAGACAACCAAATTTAAGATCATGTACTCCATTTGGAATACTACAATTATTAAAAAAAAAAAAAATAAAAATAAAAGGATTAAACGCATTAATTATTGGTGCATCAAATATCGTTGGAAGACCAATGATGTTAGAATTATTACTTGCAGGTTGCACAACAACTGTTGCGCATAGATTTACAAAAAATTTATATCAATATGTAAAAAACGCAGATTTAATAATTATTGCCATTGGAAAACCAAATTTTTTAAATGGAAAATTTATAAAAAAAGGAGCAATTATTATTGATGTTGGAATTAATAGATTAAAAAATGGAAAAATAGTAGGTGATGTTGATTTCAATTCAAACTATAAAAAAGCTTCATATATTACTCCTGTACCTGGAGGAGTAGGACCTATGACTGTAACGAGTTTATTACAAAATACTTTATATGCATGTAAAAAATATTATGATAAAAAAATTTTATAATATTTTTTTATCTTTTATATTAACTCCTAATTTTAATAATTCATTTCTTAATAAATCAGATTTATTCCACAATTTTAATTTTCTAGCTTTATTTCTTTTATTAATTATTTTTTTTATTTTTTCATTTAATTTTGTTTCATTTTTTTTATTGAATTTAAAAGAATTAAATTTTTTAGAAAAAAAACCTAAAATTCGACCTAAATATAATAACGTTTCAGATAAATATTTAGATTTTTTAAAATTTTTTTTTTCATAATAAAAAATTATTTTTTTTGATAATTTTAATAAAATCGAAAGAGCAACAGGTGTATTAAAATTGTTATTCATTGATTTTTTAAATAAATAAAAATAAGAAGAATTTTTTAAACAAACATTTGTATTTATTTTTTTAAAAATATTTAAACAAAAATAAAATTTTTTTACTATTTTTTCTGAATTTTTTAAATTTTTTATATTATAATAAATTGGATGTCTATAATTTGTTGAAAGAAAATAATAACGAATAGAATCTGAATGAAAATACATAATTAAATCTTTAATTAAAAAAGTGTTACCAATAGATTTAGACATTTTTTCATTTTTAAAGATAATCATCCCTGTATGTAACCAATAATTTACAAAATTTATATTTTTAAAACATTCTGATTGAGCTCGTTCATTTTCATGATGAGGAAAAATTAAATCATTTCCTCCTCCGTGTATATCTATAGTATTTTTAAAATACTTTTGATTAATTGCTGAACATTCAATATGCCAACCAGGTCTTCCGTTTCCCCAAGGTGAATCCCAAAAATTTTCTTCTTTTTTACTTTTTTTCCAAAGAACAAAATCATTTTCTTGTTTAAAAAAAAATTTTTTATTATTATTTTTTTTATATAATTCTCCATATCTTTTATAATTTTTAATAGAAAAAAAAATATCACCGTTATTTAAAATATAAGCAAAATTATTTTTTAATAAAAAATCAATAATTTGTATTATATCTAAAATATGATCTGTTGCACGTGGTTCTAAAGTTGGTTTTTTTAAATTTAATGAATAAAAATCTAAATTCATTTTATTAATTATTATTTCTGTAAATTTTTTTATACTTAATTGTTTTAATTTAGATTTTTCAATAATTTTATCATCTATATCTGTAATATTTCTAATATATTTAACATAATATCCAATATTATTTAAATAACGATAAACTATATCAAAAAATAAAAAAGTTCGTGCATGACCAATATGACAAAAATCATATACAGTAACTCCACAAACATACATAGAAACTTTTTTTTTTTTAATAGATTTGAATATTTCTTTTTTTCGAGTTAAAGTATTAAATATTTTTAACATTAATATTTCTCTATAAAATAAATTTTATAATTTATATAATATAAATATTAAATATATAAAAAAAAGAAAAAATATGTATAAAAAATTAAAAAAACTTTTAAAATTTCCAATTAATTTTACTTTTAAAATTATTTGTTTAAATAAAAAAAATATGAAAAAAAAAATTTTAAAAATAATTAAAAAAAAATTATTAAAAATTAAAAAAAAAAATATAAATTTTAGTAAAAATAAAAAATATTTTTCTTATTCTATAACAATTTATTTTAAAAAATTTAAAGATATAAAATATATTTATAAAAAAATTGGAAAATTAAAATTTGTAAAAATAGTTTTTTAAAAAAAAAACATTCTGTCCAGTACAAATAATTTTAAAGTACTGAACAGTTTTTTAAAATTTTAAAAATTTTAAAAAATTATAATACATTTTGTATTATTAAAAAAATTATAAACTGGTAACGTTAGCTGCAGATGGACCTTTTGCTCCTTCTACAATCTCAAATTCTACACTTTGTCCTTCTGCTAAAGTTTTAAATCCATCACTTTGAATAGCTGAAAAATGAACAAAAACATCTTTACTACCATCTTCAGGAGTGATAAATCCAAAACCTTTTGCTTCATTAAACCATTTAACATTACCTTTAATCTTAGACATCTTTTATTACCTTTACATGAAAATATTACATAATTCTGAAATTTAATATTTATTAATTTATATAAATTTAAAAATTTTAATATATTTTTATATAAATAATTAAAATAAATAATAAAAAATTTTTAACTTAATTTATTAAAAAATAAGTTTTTATTTTTAAATTACTTTGTTAAAAATAAAAATTTATTTTTTTCATTTGTTTTATATTTTTTAAAATAATATTTTTATATTTTTTAAAAAATAAGCCTGGAAATTTCCTACTCTCACACGGGGAGACCCCGAACTACCATCGGCGTTATAATGTTTCACTTCTGAGTTCGAAATGGATTCAGGTGGTACCATTACACTATTTTAACCAGGCTATAAAAATTTTTGCTCTATATACTTTAATATATAATTTTATATATTAAAATATACATTTTTTATTTTTTAATTTCGGTAACAAGCATTTTATTAATTTAAATAAAAAAACTAATATTTTTAAAAAAACACCTCTGGTGTTGTAAGATTAAGCCTCTCGGGTAATTAGTACTAGTTAGCTTAACATATCACTATGCTTACACATCTAGCCTATCAACGTCGTAGTCTTCAACGACCCTTCAGTAAACTACAAAAGTTTCAGGGAAGATTAATCTTAGGGCAAGTTTCGTGTTTAGATGCTTTCAGCACTTATCTTTTCCGCATATAGCTACCGGGCAATGCCATTGGCATGACAACCCGAACACCAGTGATGCGTCCACTTCGGTCCTCTCGTACTAGAAATAGACCCCCTCAATCTTCCAACGCCCACGGCAGATAGGGACCGAACTGTCTCACGACGTTCTAAACCCAGCTCGCGTACCACTTTAAATGGCGAACAGCCATACCCTTGGGACCTGCTTCAGCCCCAGGATGTGATGAGCCGACATCGAGGTGCCAAACACCGCCGTCGATATGAACTCTTGGGCGGTATTAGCCTGTTATCCCCGGAGTACCTTTTATCTGTTGAGCGATGGCCATTCCATTCAGAACCACCGGATCACTAAGACCTGCTTTCGCATCTGATCGCGTCATCACGCTCTCAGTTAAACTGGCTTATGCCTTTGCACTAACCTTACGATTTCCGACCGTAATTAGCCAATCTTTGTACTCCTCCGTTACTCTTTAGGAGGAGACCGCCCCAGTCAAACTACCCACCAGACATTGTCTCTGCACCGGTTTACGATGCAAGGTTAGAATATTCAAATTTAAAGGGTGGTATTTCAAGGTTGACTCCAATATTACTAGCGTAATAAATTCATAGTCTCCCACCTATCCTACACGTTAAATATAAATATTCAGTGTCAAGATATAGTAAAGGTTCACGGGGTCTTTCCGTCTTGCCGCGGGTACACTGCATCTTCACAGCAATTTCAATTTCACTGAGTCCCAGATGGAGACAGCCTAGCCATCATTACGCCATTCGTGCAGGTCGGAACTTACCCGACAAGGAATTTCGCTACCTTAGGACCGTTATAGTTACGGCCGCCGTTTACCGGGGCTTCATATCAAAGCTTCAAGTTTTATCTTTAACTTCTTTATTTAACCTTCCGGCACCGGGCAGGCGTCACACCGTATACGTCCATTTTCATGTTTGCACAGTGCTGTGTTTTTAATAAACAGTTGCAGCCAGCTGGTATCTTCGACTAACTTCAGCTTATAAGAGTAAATCTTATTTACTTACGAGTTAGCGTGCCTTCTCCCGAAGTTACGGCACCATTTTGCCTAGTTCCTTCATCTGGGTTCTCTCAAGCGCTTTAGTATACTCTACCTAACTACCTGTGTCGGTTTGTGGTACGATTTGAATTTATCTGAAGCTTAGAGGATTTTCTTGGAAATTTGGTATAAATTACTTTGTTACCGTAATAACTCGTCATAACGCCTTAACTTAAAAAATATTCGGATTTTCCTAAATATTTATGTCTACACGCTTAAACCAAGACAACCGTCGCTTGGATAATCTAACCTCTTTCGTCTCCCCATCGCAATAAATTCAAGCACAGGAATATTAACCTGTTGTCCATCGACTACGCTTTTCAGCCTCGCCTTAGGGGTCGGCTTACCCTGCCTCGATTAACGTTGGACAGGAAACCTTAGTTTTTCAGCGAGCAGGTTTTTCACCTGCTTTATCGTTACTCATGTCAGCATTCGCACTTCTGATTCCTCCAATGTACTTTACAATACATCTTCTACGGTTTACAGAACGCTCCTCTACCCAGTAAAAAAAATCTTTACTGCCGCAGCTTCGGTACATAGTTTAGCCCCGTTAAATCTTCCGCGCAAGCCGACTTAACCAGTGAGCTATTACGCTTTCTTTAAATGATGGCTGCTTCTAAGCCAACATCCTGGCTGTTTATGCCTTCTCACATCGTTTCCCACTTAACTATGATTTTGGGACCTTAGCTGGCGATCTGGGTTGTTTCCCTTTCCACAACGAACGTTAGCACCCGCTGTGTGTCTCCCGTGATAGCATTATATGGTATTCGGAGTTTGCATCGGATTGGTAAGCCAGTATGACCCCCTAACCGAAACAGTGCTCTACCCCCATATATGAATTTCACGAGGCGCTACCTAAATAGCTTTCGAGGAGAACCAGCTATCTCCCGGTTTGATTGGCCTTTCACCCCTAACCATAGGTCATCCGCTGATTTTTCAACATCAGTCGGTTCGGTCCTCCAGTTAGTTTTACCTAACTTTCAACCTGCCCGTGGCTAGATCACCGGGTTTCGGGTCTGTACCCTGAAACTAAATCGCCTGTTTCAGACTCGGTTTCCCTTCGGCTCCCCTTAATATTTTCGGTTAACCTTGCTACAGAGTACAAGTCGCTGACCCATTATACAAAAGGTACGCAGTCACTCTATAAATTTGAGCTTCTACTGCTTGTACGTACACGGTTTCAGGATCTATTTCACTCCCCTAACAGGGGTTCTTTTCGCCTTTCCCTCACGGTACTAGTTCACTATCGGTCAGTCAGGAGTATTTAGCCTTAGAGGATGGTCCCCCTATATTCAAACAGGATTTCTCGTGTCCCGCTTTACTTTTCGAGTTTATAATATAATTTTTTTCATATACGGGGCTTTCACCTTGTATCGCTAATTTTTCCAAAATTATTCTATTAAAAATTATAATATAATTATACTCTGGGCTTTTCCCATTTCGCTCGCCACTACTAAGGGAATCTCAATTGATTTCTTTTCCTCGAGGTAATAAGATGTTTCAGTTCCCTCGGTTTGCTTTATTTATCTATTTTATTCAATAAATAATGTTATATAAATATATAACAGGTTTCCCCATTCGGATATCATCGGTTATAACGTTTCTTATCAACTTACCGATGCTTTTCGCAGATTAGTACGTCCTTCATCGCCTCTGACTGCCAAGGCATTCACCATGTACGCTTTTTCGCTTAATCTTACAACCCACAGGTGTTTTTTTTATAATTTATTTAAATTATGCTTGTTTCCGAATTTTTAAAGAACTTAAAAAATTATATATTTAAAAAAATAATTTTTGTTGAAAAACAATTGTATCACAATATATAAAAATAACAAATATATTTTTAAAAAAAATATTGTCCCCTAGGGGAATTGAACCCCTGTTGCTGCCGTGAAAGGGCAGTGTCCTAGACCGCTAGACGAAGAGGACTTAATTTTTTTTAAAAATTAAATAAAAAAATATAAATTTTTATATATATAATTTCTATATATTAATTTAATAAAAATTTTCAATAATAATATAACTATATTATATATTTAAAAAAAAAGAGTCAAGTATTTTTTAATATTCATTAAAATTAAAAAATAATTTATTTAAATAAATATTTAATTGTTTTTTTAATATCTGGAAAAATTTTATTCCATAAAAAAAATGAATGAGCTGCTTGATGAATTAACATTCCAATTCCATTATAAACATTTTTTGATCCATAAAATTCACAAAAACTCATAAAAGAAGTTTTTTTATTCATATAAAACATGTCATAACATATAGTTTTTTTTTTAATAATATTATATGATATTAAAGGTAATTCATTTGAAATACTTGCAGATGTAGAATTAATAATTAAATCAAAATTTATACCTCTTAAATTTTTATAAAAAATAGATTCTATATTTCCAAATTTAGAAAACTCTTTTGATAAAATTTTTGCTTTTTGAAATGTTCGATTTGTAATAAAAACATTACATCCAAATTTTAATAATGGATAAATAATTCCTCTAGAAGCTCCACCAGCACCAATAATTAATAAATTAAAATTTTTTTTTATAATATTATGAAACAATAAATCTGATATAAAACCTATACCATCTGTATTATCCCCTATAATTTGTCCATTATTACATTTTTTTAATGTATTTATAGAACCAGCAATTGTCGCTCTTTTAGTAATATTATTACATAATGAAAAAATTTTTTCTTTAAACGGAAGAGTAATATTTGCTCCTTTTCCTCCTTTTTTAAAAAATAATGTTATTTCATCTAAAAAAAATTTTTTTGATGCACAAATTTTAATATATTTTTTTTTTAAATTATATAATTTAAAAAAAAAATTATGTATTTGAGGAGATTTACTATGATGAATCGGGTTACCAAATACTGCATAAATTTCTTTTTTATATAAACAAATCAAAAATTTAATCTCCTATAAAAATATAATATAATTTTATAATTTCAAACCAATTTAAAAAAAAATTTAAATATTATACAATTATATTTTAAAATATATTTATTATTTTTTATATACTTATTATTTTTTATAAAATATTTATATTTAAAAATATATTTTAATATATAATTAAAATTTAATTTTAAAAAAAAAAACAAAAAAAAAATATGCCTATTTTAAAAATAGTTCAATATCCAAATAAAATTTTAAGAAAAATATCTAAACCAGTAAAAGAATTTAATAAAAATATAAAAGAAATTACAGAAAAGATGTTTGAAACAATGTATAAAAAAAACGGGATGGGCTTAGCAGCAATACAAATAAATATTAAACAACAAATAATTGTAATAGATAAATTATATCCTTTAAAAAAATCTATAGTATTAATTAATCCAAAAATTATAAAAAAATCTGGAAAAATTTATATTAAAGAAGGTTGTTTATCAATTCCAAAATATGAATATATTACTAATTCTAGATATAAAGAAATTGTTGTTGAAGCATATAATCTTGTTGGAAAAAAATTTATACTACAAGCAAATTCTGTTTTATCTGTATGTATACAACATGAAATAGATCATTTAAAAGGAATATTATTTATAGATTATTTATCTCCTTTAAAAAAAAACAGAATAAAAAAAAATTTTAAAAAAAGATGAAAAAAAAAATAATTTTTGCTGGAACAAATAAATTTTCTAAAATTCATTTAAATGAATTAATAAAAAAAAAATTTAAAATATTAAGTGTAATAACAAAACCAGATAGTATATTAAATAAAAAAAAAAATATTTTTTCAGAAGTTAAAAAAATTTCAATAAAAAATAAACTTAAAATTCTTCAACCAAAATCATTAAATTCTAAAAAAATATATAAATATTTAAAAAACATTAAACCAGATATTATGATAGTTGTATCATATGGTTTAATTATACCAGAAAAAATAATTAATTTATTTCCATTAGGTTGTATTAATATACATACTTCTTTGCTTCCAAAATTAAGAGGACCCTCACCAATACAATATTCTATTATTCAAGGAAAAAAAAAAACAGGAATAACTATTATACAAATTAATAATAAAGTTGATTCAGGAGATATTTTATATAAAAAATCTATAAATATAAAAAAAAATGAAACATATTTAACATTAATAAAAAAACTATCTATACTTGGAAAAAAATCATTAATTAAATGTTTAAATAAAATTTATTCTAATACAATAAAAAAAACTAAACAAGAAGAAAAAAAAGCAACATATACAAAAAAAATTAAAAAAAAAGATGGTTTAATTAATTGGAATTCAAATGCTTCAAATATTGAAAAAAAAATTAGAGCTTTTATTCCATGGCCTGGATCTTTTTTTTTTATAAAAAAAATTATGATTAAAATATGGAAAGTTAAAATTGTTAAATGTTCAGAAAAAAATATTCCTGGAAAAATTATAAATGCAAATAAAAAAGGAATTTTAATTTCAACAAAAAATAATTTAATTAATATAAAAATATTGCAAATTCCAGGAAAAAAAAAAAATAAAACAAAATATATTATAAATTCTTATCAAAATTTATTTAAAATAGGAACTATTTTAAATTAAAAATTTATTTTTTTATAAATTTATAAAAAATTATTTTTTTAAAATAACAAAAGAAACAAAAAAATTAAAAAAAAAAAGACAAAACGGCATAAAATGCCGTTTGTTTTTTTATAAAATATTTATAATTTATATTGTTTTATTATTTATTTTTATTTTTTAATTGATTAAATCGATCAACTAATAAAATATATGCCATAGGAGATTTATCTCCATTTCTAAACCCACATTTTATGATTTTGATATAACCACCTGGTCTATTTAAAAAAAAAGGACCTAAATCTTTAAATAATTTATATAAAATAAAATTATTTCTTATTTTAGAAAAAACTAATCGTCTATTAGAAAGATTATCAATTTTAGAAAGAGTAATGATTGGTTCAACAACGCGTCTTAATTCTTTAGATTTAGATAAAGTTGTTTTTATTTTTTCATGCATTAATAATGAACAAATTAAATTTTGTAACATTAATTTTAAATGACTTCGTTTTCTATTTAATTTACGACCAACTTTTTGATGTCGCATAATATATAATATTCCTTCTCAAAACATTTTATTCTTCTATAATATTTTTTGGAGGCCAATTATTTAATTTAGTTCCTAAAAATAAATTTCTTGAAGATAATATATCTTTAATTTCAGTAAGAGATTTTTTTCCTAAATTTGGAGTTTTTAATAAATCTACTTCAGTTTTTTGTATTAAATCACCAATATAATGTATAGATTCTGCTTTTAAACAATTTGCAGAGCGTACTGTTAATTCTAAATCATCTACAGGTTTTAATAAAATTGGATCAAATTCTGGTTTTACAACTTTTTCTACTGGTTCACAAATATCCTTTAAATCGACAAACGACTCTAATTGATTAGATAAAATTGTTGCAGCTTGTCTAATTGATTCTTCAGGATCAATTGTTCCATTTGTTTTTAATTCAATTATTAATTTATCTAAATCTGTTCTTTGTTCAACTCTAGCTGATTTAACTTGATAAGACACTTGTTCAATTGGGCTATAACATGCATCTATTAATAATCTACCTATATAATTTTCATTTTCTTTATTTTTTATTCTAGAAGCAGCAGGAGAATAACCTCGACCTCTTTGAACTTTAATTTTCATATTTATAGAAGAATTTTTATCTGTTAAATGACATATAATATGATTTAATTTTATAATTTCAACACTAGAATCACATTTTATATCTGATGCAGTAACTACTCCAATTCCTTTTTTTTGTAAAATTAAATAAGCAGAATTCTTTCCATTAAGAGTAATAGATAATCCTTTTAAATTTAATAATATTTCAAGTATATCTTCTTGAATTCCTTCTTTAATACTGTATTCATGTAAAATTCCATCTATTTCAACTTCAGTAACTACACATCCAGAAATAGAAGATAATAAAATTCTACGTAAAGCATTTCCTAAAGTATGACCAAAACCTCTTTCTAAAGGTTCTAAAGTTACTTTAGAATGAGTAGAACTAAATTTTTTAATGTCTACTAAACGAGGTTTTAAAAAATTTATTGAAAAATCTGACATTATGTGAAACCTTTAAAAATATTATTTAGAATAAAGTTCTACAATTAAGTGTTCATTAATTTCAGATGATAAATCTGATCTATCTGGATTTCTTTTAAAAATTCCTATCATTTTTTTTAAATCTAAATTTATCCATGAACATTTTTCTTTTTGATCAGATAACTCTAAAGAAGCTTTTATTCTTAAATGATTTTTACATTTATTCCTAACTTCAATAACATCATTCACAGAAATTTGATATGAAGGAATATTAACAATTTTTTTATTAACAAGAATAGCTTTATGACTAACCAATTGTCTTGATTCTGATCTAGTAGTTCCAAAACCTATTCTATAAACTATGTTATCTAATCTTTTTTCTAATAATTGTAATAATCTTTCTCCAGTATTTCCTTTTAATCGAGAAGCAATTTTATAATATCTTCTAAATTGTTTTTCTAAAATTCCATATAATCTACGAACTTTTTGTTTTTCTCTTAATTGTATTCCATAATCAGATAATCTTTGTTTTCTAGAACCATGTTGTCCTGGTAAATAATCAATTTTACATTTTGAACCTATAGGTCTTAAACCAGATTTAAGATATAAATCTGTTTTTTCTCTTCTACATAATTTTAATTTTGGACCTAAATATTTAGCCATAAATTTTTTTACCATATTTAATATTAAAAAATTATACTCTTCTTTTTTTTGGAGGTCTGCATCCATTATGAGGAATTGGAGTTACATCTATAATATTTGTTATTCGAAAACCAGAAGAATTTAACGCTCTAATCGTGGATTCTCGTCCAGGACCAGGACCTTTTACCATAACATCCAAATTTTTTATACCATAATCTTTTACTTTTTCAGCACATTTTTCTGCTGCAATTTGAGCAGCAAAAGGAGTAGATTTTCTAGAACCTCTAAATCCAGAACCTCCAGAAGTAGCCCAACCTAAAGAATTTCCTTTTTTATCAGTAATAGTTACTATAGTATTATTAAAAGAAGCATAAATATGAGCAATACCATCTACTATTTGTTTTTTAATACGTTTTTTTGTTCTAATTTTTTTTTTTGGCATAACTATAAATACCTAAGTTATTTTTTTATTAATTTTCGAGGACCTTTTCTTGTTCTAGCATTTGTTTTAGTCCTTTGTCCACGAACTGGTAATTTTCTACGATGACGAACCCCTCTGTAACAACCAAGATCTATAAGACGTTTAATTTTTAATGTTTTTTCTCTTCTTAAATCTCCTTCTACAACAAACTTTAATACCATTGATCGTAATACTTCTAATACATCTTCATTTAATTTTGAAATACGAATAGATTGAGATATATTTAAAGAATTACAAATCAACTTAGCTCGAGATTTTCCTATTCCATAAATAGATGTTAAAGCAATTACAGTGCGTTTATTATCAGGAACGTTTATTCCTGCTATACGAGTCAATTTTAAAAACTCCTTATTTAATATAATTTAATAAAATATTAAAAAAATTTTATAAAATTATTTAACCTTGTCTTTGTTTATGTTTAGGATCATTACTACATATTACACGAACCACATTTTTTCTACGTATAATTTTACAATTTCTACATAATTTTTTTATAGAAGTACGTACTTTCATATTTTCCTATTTATTTCAAAAACATTTATTTATGTAAATTTAAATTAGCTCGTTTAAAAGATGATTTATATTGATTTGACATAAATAATGTTTGTAATTGAGTTAAAAAATCTATTATTACAACTACAACAATTAATAATGATGTTCCACCAAAATAAAATGGAACTTTCATGAAAAATTTCATAAAATCAGGAATTAAACATATTAATACAATATATATTGAATTAATTGAAGTTAATTTAAACATAATTTTTTTAATATAATTTGAAGTATTTTCTCCAGGTCGAATTCCTTGAATAAAAGCTCCAGATTTTTTTAAATTATCAGAAGTTTCTCTAGAATTAAAAGCTAAATTTGTATAAAAAAAACAAAAGAAAATTATAGAAATAGCATACAAACATATATAAATTAACCGACCAGGTTGTAAATTATCATAAATAAAATTTAAAAATACATTATTATTTAATTGATTACTTTTTAACCATGAAATAATCGTTACAGGAAATAATATAAAACTAGAAGAAAAAATAGCTGGAATCACACCAGACATATTTATTTTTAATGGTAAATGTGCAGTATTAGAACAATATAAAGTATTTTTTTGTTGTCTATTAGAATAATAAATAGTAATTTTTCTCTGACTTTTTTCAATAAATACAACGCAAAAAATAATAAAAAATATTAAAAAAATAATTAACATTAACATTATAAAACTTAAATTATGAAATTTTAAATCTTCTAATGTATGAGCAATTGCAATTGGTAAATGAGCAACAATTCCAGAAAAAATAATCATAGAAATTCCATTTCCTAATCCATATTCTGTAATTAAATCACCAATCCATATTAAAAAAATTGTTCCAGTTACTAAACTAATAATTGTTGTAATATAAAAATAAAAATCTAAATTAAAAATCAACTGTCTCATTCCAGGAATATTTGGTAAACTTAAAGCAACTCCAATAGCTTGTATAATTGATAACAATAAAGTTAAATATTTTGTATATTTATTAATTTGAATTCTTCCAGACTCACCTTCTTTTTTTAATTCTTTCCATGAAGGATATATAAATGTTAATAATTGAACAATAATAGAAGAAGAAATATATGGCATAATACCTAATGAAAAAATAGATGCTCGACTTAACGATCCTCCAGAAAACATATTTAACATTTCAATAAAATTACTTTCTTTATTTTTTAATAATTGAGATAAATCAGTTGTATTAATTCCAGGAACTGAAATAAAAGTTCCTAATCTAAAGATTAATAAAGAAAATATTAAAAATAAAATTCTCTTTTTAATTTCAAATAAACTAATTCCTAAATTTTTATTTTTTTTTTTTTTATACATTCTTATTTATGATTCCTCTATTTTTCCTCCAAAAGATTCAATAATTACACGAGCGCCTTTTGTAACTAATAAACCTTTAATTATAAGAGGTATAGAAAATTTTTTAGAAGCAATAATTTTTACATTTTTAATTTTTGATTTAATAATATTTCTTTTTTTTAAAACATCTAAACTAATAATTTTTTCATTTAACGATGATAATTCATATAATCTTAATTCAGATATATATTTTTTTTTTTTAGATACAAAACCAAATTTTGGTATTCTTCTATAAAAAGGAGTTTGCCCACCTTCAAATCCTCTTCGAATACTACCTCCTTTTCTAGATTTTTGTCCTTTATGACCCCTTCCTGCAGTTTTTCCAAAACCAGATCCAATTCCTCTTCCTAATCGTTTTTTTTTTTTATTTTTACAATTTATAAATATCGTATTTAAATGCATATATTTTACCTATTGAATCTCTAATATATAAGAAATCTTATTTATCATTCCAATAATAGATTTATTTTTTTTTCTATAAACAATATGATTAATTCTTTTTAAACCTAATCCTTTTAAAATTAATTTATGTTTAGGTAATATACCAATACTGCTTTTAATTTGTTTAATAATTAAAAATTTTTCCATAATATATTTTTACTCATAAAGATTTTTAATAGATTTATTTCTTTTTTTAGCAATATCTTTAGGGCATCTCATATTCAATAATCCATTAATAGTTGCACGAACTACATTTATTGGATTAGTTGAACCATATGTTTTGGCTAAAACATTTTGAATTCCAGAAACTTCTAAAACAGCTCTCATTGCTCCTCCAGCAATTATTCCTGTACCTTCCGAAGCTGGTTTCATAAATATTTTTGAACTAGTATAATACTCTATGATAGAATGTTGTAAAGTTTTATTTTTTAATTGAAAACTAATCATATTTCTTTTTGCTCGTTCCATAGCTTTTTGAATAGCAAAAGGAACTTCCCTGGCTTTTCCATATCCAAAACCAACTCTTCCATTTTTATTACCAACTACAGTTAATGCAGTAAAAGAAAAAATTCTTCCACCTTTTACTGTTTTAGAAACTCTATTAACTGTAATAAGTTTTTCTTGTAATTCTCCTAAATTTTTTTTTTCATTAAAAATCATAAAATTATTTTCCTTAAAACTGAAGACCAAATTTACGAGCAGAATTTGCTAATACTTTTATTCTTCCATGATATTTAAATCCTGAGCGATCAAAAGAAACTTTTGTAATTCCTTTTTTTAATGCTCTTTTAGCAATAATTTCTCCAATCACTTCAGCTGCTTTTTTATTTCCAGTATATTGTAATTTTTTATTTAATTTCTTTTCTAAAGTTGAAGCTACTGTAATAATTGAAAAATTATCTGAAGAAATTATTTGAGCATAAATATGACGAGAAGTTCTATGAACAACTAAACGAATTGATTTTAAAAATTTTAACTTACATCGAATTTTTAAAGCTCTTTTTTTTCTAATTTTCATTTTTATATTACAAAATGTCATATTATTTTTTTTTTGCCTCTTTTGTTTTTACAAATTCATTAAAATAACGTATTCCTTTTCCTTTATATGCATCCGGTTTACGATATAATCTTAAATTTGCTGATACTTGACCAACTAATTGTTTATCAATTCCTTTAATTAAAATTTCTGTTTGAGATAACAGTTGAACATCAATTCCTACAGGTAAAATGTATATAATATTATGAGAATATCCTAAAGACATAATAATTTTTTTTTTTTTTAATCCTTCTACTGAAAATTTATATCCAACACCAACTAAAATAAGTTTTTTAGAAAAACCATATTTTACTCCTAATATCATTGAATTAATTAAAGATCTTGCAGTTCCAGCTTGCATCCATCCATACGAACTAGATATTTTAGATTTAAAATTTAATTTTTTTTGTTCAAAATTTATTTTTACAAGAGAATGTATAGTTTTTTTTAAAACTCCTTTTTTTCCTTCTATTGTAATATTTTGTTTATTTAAATAAATTTTTATATCATCAGGTATAATAATTGAACGTTTGGCGATTCTAGACATTTTTACTCCCTATTTATTAAGAAATATAACAAATAATTTCTCCACCTAAACCCTTCTGTCTTGCTTCTTTATCTGAGAGTATTCCTTTTGAAGTAGAGATAATAGATATTCCAAGACCAGACATAACCTTAGAAATATTATTTTTTTTTTTATATACTCGCAATCTAGGTTTACTTACTCGTTTTATTTTTTCAATTACAGGTTTTCCTTTAAAATATTTTAAAAAAATTTCTAATATAGGTTTTATAGATTTTTTAACAAAAAAATCTTTAATATATCCTTCTTTTTTTAATAATATCGTAATTTCTTTTTTAAAATTTGAAAACGGAATTTTAACAGAAATTTTATTAGCAGATTGTCCATTCTTAATACGAATAAACATATCTGATATTGGATCATGCATACTCATAATATTTTTCCTAAAAAATAAAAATTATATTATAAAAAAATTACCAACTAGATTTTCTTAAACCTGGTATTTCTCCTCTCATAGCTGCTTCTCTTAATTTAATTCTACTTAATCCAAATTTTCTTAAAAATCCATGTGGTCTACCAGTTAAGTAACAACGATTTCGTTGTCTTGATAAACTAGAATCTCTAGGTAATTTTTGTAATTTTAAAACAGCATTCCATCGATCTTTTTTTGAAATATTTATATTTAAAATAAGATTTTTTAATTTAACTCTTTGTTTATAAAATTTTTTTGATAAATTTATTCTTTTTACTTCTCTTGCTTTCATAGATTGTTTTGCCATTCAATATACCTTCATTTATTTATTTTATAAAAGGAAAATTAAATTCTGATAATAAAAATAAACCTTCAAGATTAGATTTAGCAGTTGTAATTATTGATACATCTAACCCTCTAATTTTATCAATTTTATCATAATCAATCTCTGGAAAAATAATTTGTTCTTTTATTCCAAAATTATAATTTCCATATCCATCAAAAGAATTTTTTGAAAATCCTCGAAAATCTCTAATTCTAGGCATAGCAATATTAATTAATTTATTTAAAAAATGCCATTTTCTTAAACCTCTTAAAGTAACTTTACATCCAATTGCATATCCTTGTCGAATTTTAAAACCTGCTATTGATTTTCTTGCCTTAGTAATAATAGGTTTTTGACCAGAAATTAAAGTTAAATCTGAAATAGCATATTCTAATTTTTTTTTATTTAAAATAGCTTCTCCAACACCCATATTTAAAACTATTTTATTAATTTGTGGAACTTGCATAGTTGAATGATATTTAAATTTTTTCATCATTTTAAAGATTATTTTTTTTTTATAAAAAGTATACATATCAAGCATAATTATATTCCAAATTACTATATATATAGATTATTAGATTTTAAAAACCTTATTTTTTTTCCATTTTTGAATTTAAATCCTATTCTATCTGGTTTATTCGTTTTAGGATTTAAAATAGCAATATTCGAAATATGAATACCAGATTCTATTTTAATAATTCCTCCTGTTTTATTTTGAGATGGAATAGGTTTTTGGTGTTTTGTAATAATATTTATTCCTTTTACAATAACTTTATCATTAGATAATATTTTTATAACTAATCCAATTTTTTTTTTATCTTTTCCGGTCAAAACTATTACTTTATCATTTAATCGAATTTTAGATGCCATTTTATGATACCTATTTTATTTTTATAACACTTCTGGAGCTAAAGAAATAATTTTCATAAATTTTTCTGTTCGTAATTCTCTAGTTACTGGTCCAAATATTCGAGTCCCAATTGGTTGTTCATTATTATTTAAAACAACACATGCATTATTATCAAATCGAATTAATGAACCATCTGATCGTCTCATTCCTTTTTTAGTTCTTACAATAACAGCCTTTAAAACTTCTCCTTTTTTTACTTTTCCACGAGGAATTGCTTCTTTTATTGTAATTTTAATAACATCTCCAATATTTGCATATCTACGTTTAGAACCACCTAAAACTTTAATACACATTACTGAACGAGCGCCTGAATTGTCTGCAACATTTAATACTGTTTGTTCTTGAATCATATAAAAATCCTATTTTTTTAAAATTATAGAAAACATGAAAATAAATTTTTTGTCATGTTTTCTAAATATTTCTTTTAAAAAACACATTTTTTAATAATATTAACCAAAGTCCAAGATTTTGTTTTAGAAATTGGTCGACATTCTTTAATAAAAACTTTATCTCCAATTGAACATTGATTAAATTCATCATGTACATGAAATTTAGTTCTTCGTTTAATAAACTTTTTATATATAGGATGTTTTATAAATCGTTCCACAAGAACTATTACAGATTTTTGCATTTTATCACTTATAACATAACCCTGTAAAAATTTACTTTTCTTTAACATGTAACAATTCCTTTTCAGACAATAATGTTTTTATAACAGCTATATTTTTTCTATTAATTTTTAATAAATGAGTTTGATTTAATTTTTTAGAAGATAATTGCATACGTAAATTAAATTGTTCTTGTAATAAACTAAACAATTCTTTCTTTAAAAATTCAATATTTTTAGTTCTTAATTGTTTTATTTTCATAAATTTTCCATTTTAAAAACAAATATTGTTTTCATAGGTAATTTTGCTGCAGCTAATTTAAAAGCTTCTCGAGCAAGAAATTCAGAAATTCCATTAATTTCATATAATATTTTTCCTGGTTGTATTAAAGATACCCAATATTCAACATTACCTTTTCCTTTTCCCATACGAACTTCTAATGGTTTTTGAGTAATTGGTTTATCTGGAAAAATACGTATCCAAACTTGTCCAACTCTTTTAATATATCTAGCTATACTTCTACGAGCTGATTCAATTTGACGAGAAGTTAAACGACCTCTTGTAATTGCTTTTAATCCAAAAGTTCCAAAAATAATTTTATCATTAAAGACTAAACCTCTATTTCTTCCTTTATGCATTTTTCTAAATTTTGTTTTTTTTGGTTGCAACATTTTTAAAAAATTCTCCTTACTTACGAATTCTTTTATTTTGTTTTTTAAATTTATAATTTAATTTAATTTTTTCAATTTTAGGCATTCCTCCTAAAATTTCTCCTTTAAAAATCCAAACTTTTACACCTACTACTCCATAAATAGTATGAGCTTCTAAAGAACTATAATCAATATCTGCTCTTAAAGTATGCAAAGGTACTCTTCCTTCTCTTTGCCATTCTGTTCTTGCTATCTCTGCTCCACCTAATCTTCCACTAATTTCTACTTTAATTCCTTTTGCTCCATGTCGCATTGAGTTTTGTATAGCTCTTTTCATGGCTCTTCTAAACATTACTCGTCGTTCTAATTGAGATACAATGTTATCTGCAACTAATTTTGCATCTAATTCTGGATTTTTAATTTCTGAAATAGTAATTTGAGACGGAACTTTAGATATATTAGAAACATTTTTTCTTAAATTTTCTATATCTTCTCCCTTTTTTCCAATTACAATTCCAGGACGAGCTGTAAATATAATTACTTTCATTGTTTTTGCTGGTCTTTCAATAATAATCTTAGAAACAGAAGCTCTACATAATTTTTTCATTAAAAACTGACGAACTTTAAAATCACTATTTAAATAATGTGAAAAATTTTTACTATTTGAAAACCATATAGAATTCCATTGTTTAATTATTCCTAATCTCATTCCATGCGGATGAACTTTTTGTCCCATTATGATATTATCTCCAAAATTTTTAATCTGAAAGAACAATTGTTATATGACTAGTTCGTTTTAAAATCTGATCTGCTCTCCCTTTTGCTCTAGGCATCATTCTTTTCATAGTTGGTCCTTCATCTATCAAAATTGTATTAATATTTAATAAATCTATATCTAATCCATAATTGTGTTCTGCATTAGAAATAGCTGATTCAAGAACTTTTTTTATTAACATAGACGCTTTTTTCTTAGAAAAATTTAATATGTCTATTGCTTGATCAACTTTTTTACCACGAATAACATCTGCTATTAATCTTAATTTTTGAGCAGAAGAACGTGATTTTTTATACTTAGCTATAATTTTCACATACTTACCTTATTTTTATATAAAAAATTTAGCGTTTTTTTATTTTTCTATCAGCTGAATGACCTCTATATGTTCTAGTCAAAGAAAATTCTCCTAATTTATGACCAACCATTTCATCTATAATAAATATAGGAATATGTTGTTTTCCATTATATACTAGAATAGTTAAACCTATCATATTTGGAAAAATAGTAGAACGTCTAGACCATGTTTTAATAGGTGTTTTATCTTTTTTTAAGATAGCTAATTCTACTTTCTTTAATAAACTACCATCAATAAATGGCCCTTTTTTTAAAGAACGAGGCATAAAATATCCTTTTATTAAATTATTTCTTACGTGAACGAATAATAAATTTTGTTGTTCTTTTATTTTTTCTTGTTTTTTTTCCTTTTGTTGGTTTTCCCCAAGGTGTAACTGGATGTTTACCAAAATTTCTTCCTTCACCTCCACCATGAGGATGATCTACTGGATTCATTGCAGTTCCTCTTACAGTTGGTCTTATTCCTCTCCAACGAGATGCTCCAGCTTTTCCTAAAACAGATAACATATGCTCAGAGTTTCCAACTTCTCCAATAGTTGCTCTACAACTAGACAAAATTTTTCTCATTTCTCCAGAACGCATTCTTACATTAATATAATTTTCTTCTTTTGAAATAATTTGTAAATAACTTCCAGCTGAACGAGCTAACTGACCTCCTTTACCAGGTTTTAATTCAACATTATGAATTAATGAACCTACTGGAATTTTATACATAGGCAATGCATTTCCTATTTTAATTTCTGAATTTATTCCAGAACAAATTTTAGAACCAATTTTTAAATTTTTTGGAGCTAAAATATAACTATATAAACCATCTGTATATAAAATTAATGCAATATTAGAAGAACGATTTGGATCGTACTCTAAACGTATAACTTTTGCAAAAACATTATCTTTATTTCTTTTAAAATCTATTATACGATATAATTTTTTATGACCTCCTCCAATATGTCTGGTAGTTATTCTTCCTTTATTATTTCTCCCTCCATTTTTATTATTTTTTTTTAATAAATTAGAAAAAGGTCTTCCTTTATATAAATTAGAATTTACTACTTTAATTACATGTCTTCTACCTGATGATGTTGGTTTACATTTAATAATTGCCATAAGTTATTCTCTAATTTATTCTGAACTATTATTTAAAAAATCTAAATTTTGATTATTTTTAAAAAAGACATAAGCTTTTTTCCAAGTCTTTTTTTTTGTAAAATTTTTTCCTTTCTTTTTTGATTTTCCTTTAACATTTAATATATTTATTTTTTTTACTTCTAATTGAAACATTCTAGATACAGATATTTTAATTTCACGTTTAGTAGATTTTTTATTAACTTGTAAAATAATAACTTTATTTTTCTCTCTACATTGATTTGATTTTTCAGAAATATGTATAGAATTAATTGTTTTAAATAAAAAATTTTTATTTCTCATAAAAGTATTTTCTCTATATTTTTTAAAGCTTTTAAAGTAATTAATACAGATGAATAAGTTAATAACATTAAAGGATGAACAAAATTTGTACTAATTACTTTAACTTTATATAAATTTCTAGAAGCTAAAAAAAGTTTTTTATCTATCTTTTTTTTAATAATTAATACATTTGTTAAATTTAAAATATTTAATTTTTTTAATAATTTTTTTGTTTTTGGATATTTTATTTTAAAACTTTTTAATATAATTAATTTATCTTTTTTAATTAATTTAGAAAAAATACATTTTAAAGCCCCACGATACATTTTCTTATTAATTTTTTGAGAATAATCCCTTGTTTTAGAAGCAAAAGTTACTCCACCAGATCTCCAAAGAGGACTTCTAATAGATCCAACACGAGCTCTTCCTGTCCCTTTTTGACGCCATGGTTTTTTTCCAGAACCAGAAACTTCAGATCTATTTTTTTGAGATTTTGTTCCTTGTCTTTTAGAAATAGAGTATGAATTTAAAACTTGATGAACTAAAATTTTATTAAAATTACAATTAAAAACAGATTTAGATACATTAATAATTTCTTTTGTATCTTTTAATATTAATTCCATTAAATTCACCTCCTTAATTTTGTTTTACAGCTGGTTTAATAATTAAATTTCCGCCTAAAACTCCAGGAACAGATCCTTTTATTAAAATATAATTATTTTTTTTACTAATTTTTACAACTAATAAACTTTGTATAGTTACTTTTGTATTTCCTAAATGACCGGCCATTTTTTTTCCTTTAAAAACCCTTCCTGGAGTTTGATTTTGACCAATTGAACCAGGAGCTCTATGAGATAAAGAGTTTCCATGAGAAGAATCTTGAGAAGAAAAATTCCAACGTTTAATGGTTCCAGAAAAACCTTTACCTTTAGATAATCCAGTAACATCTACTTTTTTTATATTTTTAAAATAATCTAAATTAATAACTTGACCAATAAAAAATTTATTATTTAATGGTACTTTAAATTCCCATAATCCACGTCCTGGAATAATTTTATTTTTATTAAAATGACCTAATTCTGGTTTTGTTAAAGAGCTTAATTTTTTTTTTCCTGTAGTTAATTGAACCATAAAAAATTTTTTAAAACCAATATTTTTAATTTGAGTAATTCTATTTTCAGTAACCTTAATAACAGTTACAGGAGTAGAATACCCTTCTTTTTTATTAAAAATTCTAGTCATGCCAATTTTTTTACCCACTAATCCAAGCACAATTTTTATTAACTCCTTAAATTTTATTTAATTAACCTAAACTAATTTGAACATCAACCCCAGCAGCAAGATCTAATTTCATTAAAGCATCAACAGTTTTTTCAGTAGGTTCAACAATATCTATTAACCGTTTATGAGTACGAATTTCATATTGATCACGAGCTGCTTTATTAACATGTGGAGAAATTAATACAGTAAATTTTTCTTTTCTTGTAGGCAATGGTATTGGTCCTCGAACTTGCGCTCCAGTTCGTTTTGCAGTATCTACAATTTCTGCTGTAGAATAATCTATTAATTTATGATCAAAAGCTTTTAAACGTATACGAATTCTTTGGTTCTGCATATTATCAGAACTCCAATAATTGATTATAATAAAAAATAAAAATTACTCTCTATAAATTTTTAGAGAGTATCTTAAAATAATTTATTTTAATATTTATTTTAAAAAAAAATAAATATATACTAAAATTTTTATTATTTATCTATAAATAATATTATAAAATAAACTTTTTTACAAACTAATAAATATTATATTATAAATAAAACATATATATATTGTTATATATTTTTTATAAAAAATTTTTAAATCAAGAAAAGACAAAATCTTTTCTTGATAATAAAAAATATCATATTATTTTTTATATTTTTTAACTTAGAACTTTAGATACAACTCCAGCTCCAACTGTTCTTCCACCTTCTCTAATAGCAAATCGTAAACCATCTGACATTGCTACTGGATGTATTAAAGTTACTGTCATTTTAATATTATCTCCAGGCATCACCATTTCAATATCTTTTGGTAATTCAACAAAACCTGTAACATCAGTTGTTCTAAAATAGAATTGAGGTCTATATCCCTTAAAAAAAGGAGTATGTCTTCCTCCTTCTTCTTTAGATAACACATATACTTCAGATTCAAATTTTATATGAGGTAAAATGCTTCCTGGTTTTGATAATACTTGACCTCTTTCAATATCATCTCTTTTTGTTCCTCTTAATAAAACTCCTATATTTTCTCCAGCTCGTCCTTCATCCAATAATTTTCTAAACATTTCTACACCAGTACAAATAGTTTTAGTTGTAGGTTTAATTCCAACTATTTCTACTTCTTCTCCTACTTTAATAATTCCTCTTTCAACTCTTCCAGTAACAACAGTTCCTCTTCCAGAAATAGAGAATACATCTTCTATAGGTAATAAAAATGGTTCATCAATTGCCCTTTTAGGTTCAGGAATATAATTATCTAATATATTAGCTAAATCAATTATTTTAGATTCCCATTTAGAATCCCCTTCTAAAGCTTTTAAAGCAGAACCTCGTATAATAGGAGTATTATCTCCTGGAAATTCATATTGAGTTAATAAATCTCTTACTTCCATTTCAACTAATTCTAATAATTCTTCATCATCAACCATATCGCATTTATTTAAAAAAACAATAATATAAGGCACGCCAACTTGTCTTCCAAGCAAAATATGTTCTCTAGTTTGAGGCATTGGTCCATCAGTAGCAGCAACAACTAATATTGCACCATCCATTTGAGCAGCTCCGGTAATCATATTTTTTATATAATCAGCATGCCCAGGACAATCAACATGTGCATAATGTCTATTTTTTGTATCATATTCAACATGTGATGTATTAATTGTAATACCCCTAGCTTTTTCTTCAGGAGCATTATCTATTTGATCAAAGGCTTTGGCTGATCCACCATAATTTTTTGATAAAACAGTAGTAATAGCTGCTGTTAAAGTAGTTTTTCCGTGATCAACATGACCAATAGTTCCTACATTAATATGAACTTTTAAACGTTTAAATTTTTCTTTTGACATAATTTAACCTTAAAATAAAAATATTTATAATTTTTTTAAATAAAAATTAATTTATTTATTTTGCTTTTCAATGATATTTTTAGAAATATTAAAAGGGGTTTCTGAATATTTTAAAAATTCCATAGAATATGAAGCTCTACCTTGAGTTTGAGATCTTAAATCAGTTGCATATCCAAACATTTCTGATAAAGGAACAATAGATTTAATTAATTTTCTATAATCTTTATCAACCATACTTTCAATAATTCCTCTACGACGATTTAAATCACCAATTACATCACCCATATATTCTTCAGGAGTCTCTATTTCAACCATCATAATCGGTTCAAGTAAAATAGGTTTTGCTTTTTTAAATCCATTTTTAAAAGCTATAGATGCAGCTAATTTAAAAGCTATTTCTGAAGAATCTACATCATGATAAGATCCATCATGTAATCTTATACCAATATCTAAAACAGGATAACCAGCCAATGGACCAAACTTTAATTGCTCTTGAATTCCTTTATTTACTGCAGGAATATATTCTCCTGGAATAACTCCACCTTTAATATTATTAATAAATTCATATCCTTTTGTTCCTGGTTCTAAAGGAAAAATATCTATTACAACATGTCCATATTGCCCTCTTCCTCCAGATTGTTTAATATATTTTCCTTCAATATCTTTAACTTCTAAACTAATTGTTTCTCTATAAGCTACTTGAGGTTGTCCAATATTTGCATCAACACTAAATTCTCTTTTCATTCGATCGACAATAATTTCTAAATGTAACTCTCCCATTCCAGCAATAATAGTTTGATTAGATTCTTGATCTGTCCATACTTTAAAAGAAGGATCTTCTTTAGCTAATCTATTTAAAGCTGTTCCCATTTTTTCTTGATCAATTTTAGTTTTAGGTTCAACAGCAATAGAAATAACAGGTTCTGGAAATTCCATTTTCTCTAAAATAATAGGATTGTTTTGATCACATAATGTATCTCCTGTAACAACATCTTTTAAACCAATTGCAGCTGCTATATCTCCAGAATATACTTCTTTAATTTCTTCTCTTTTATTTGCATGCATTAAAACAATTCTTCCTAAACGTTCTTTCTTTCCTTTTATAGAATTTAAAATAATATCTCCTGAACGTATCATTCCTGAATATACTCTAAAAAATGTTAAATTTCCAACATAAGGATCAGTAGAAATTTTAAATGCTAATGCAGAAAACGCTTCTTTATCATTAGATTGTCTTATAATTATTTTATTACTTTCTATATTAGAAATTCCTTTTACACAATCAACATCAACTGGAGATGGTAAATAATCAATAACAGCATCTAATAAAGCTTGAACACCTTTATTTTTAAAAGCAGATCCACAAGTTACTAAAACAATTTCATTTTTTAAAGATTTTTTTCTCAAAACTGATTTAATTTCATTTTCTGTAAATTCTTCTTCATTAAAATACTTTTCCATAAGTTGTTCATCAGATTCAGCAACTAATTCAATTATTTTTTTATTCCATTTTTTAGATTCTTTTAATAAATTATTTGGAATTTTTTTATAACTAAAAGATATTCCTTGATCTTTTTCTGTCCAATGAATAGCTTTCATTTTAATTAAATCTATTACCCCAACAAAATTATCTTCTGATCCAATAGATAATTGAATAGGTATAGGATTAGCTCCTAAACGAATTTTAATTTGATTTACAACTTTTAAAAAATTTGCTCCTAATCTATCCATTTTATTTATAAAAGCTATTCTTGGAACATTATACTTATTAGCTTGTCTCCAAACAGTTTCTGATTGAGGTTGCACTCCACCAACAGCACAATATACCATAATAACTCCATCTAACACTCTCATAGATCTTTCTACTTCTATTGTAAAATCTACATGACCAGGAGTGTCAATAATATTTATTCTATTAGATTCATATTGATTAGCCATTCCTGACCAAAATGCTGTTGTTGCTGCTGAAGTAATTGTTATTCCTCTTTCTTGTTCTTGTTCCATCCAATCCATTGTTGCAGCTCCATCATGAACTTCTCCTATCTTATGATTTACACCTGTATAAAACAAAATTCGTTCTGTTGTAGTTGTTTTTCCAGCATCAATATGAGCACTAATACCAATATTTCTATAATTTTTAATAGGTGTAAAACGAGCCATTATATACCTTATTTTTTAAATTACCATCTATAATGTGCAAAAGCTTTATTTACTTCTGCTGTTTTATGAACTTCTTCTTTTTTTTTTACAGCATTTCCTTTATTTGATAAAGCATCAAAAAGTTCATTAAATAATCTAAGAGACATTGATTTATCATTTCTTTTTCTAGCAGATTCTATAATCCAACGCATAGCTAACGTATTCCGTCTTACTGGTCTAACCTCAACAGGAACTTGATAAGTAGATCCACCTACTCTTCTAGATTTTACTTCTACTATTGGACGCACTTTATCTAATGCATTTTCAAAAGAATGCAATGGTTTTTTTCCTGTTTTTTTTGAAAGTTTTATAAGAGCATTATAAACTATAACTTCTGAAACAGATTTTTTCCCATCAACCATTACTATATTAATAAATTTACTTAACAACTCAGATGAAAATTTAGGATCAGGTAATATTTTTCTAGATCCAATAACTTTACGACGAGGCACAATAAATTCTCCCCAATATAAAAAATAAAAATTATGTTAAAAAAAATTAAGTTTTTTTTCTTTTAACTCCGTATTTTGATCTACCATTATTTCTTTCTTTTACTCCTGAACAATCTAAAGCTCCTCTTACTATATGATATCTAACTCCTGGTAAATCTTTTACTCTTCCTCCACGAATTAATATTACAGAATGTTCTTGTAAATTATGACCTTCTCCTCCGATATAAGCTGTAACTTCTAATCCATTTGTTAATCTTACCCTACAAACTTTTCTTAAAGCAGAATTTGGTTTTTTTGGTGTAGTAGTGTAAACTCTTAAACAAACTCCTCTTTTTTGAGGGCATTTTCCTAAAGCTGGAACATTACTTTTTATTATTTTTTTAAATCTCTTTTTTCTAACTAATTGATTAATTGTTGTCATTCTTTTTTCCTTGATAAAAATATATAAAAATTCAAAAAAATATGTATTTTAATAAATTTATTCTTTACCATAATATTTGTTGTTTATGATTCTCTGTTAAATTAACAAAATATTTATAACTTATAGGAATAAAAAATTTAGATATATTAGAAAATAAAATTCCTCTAGCTTTTAAATCATTTAATAAAACATAATTTTTTTTTTTTTTAAAAAAATTTTTTTTTAAAAAAATATTATTTTTTAAAGCAAGTAATACACCATCTTGTAAAATAATTAAATCATCTTTTTTTGTTAAAATCTTATTTAATAAAATTAAATTACTTTTAAATGGAGAATTAATTAATGTATGAAGCACAAATATAATCCTTAAAAATTTAATATATGATCAAATTTAGATATTTTTTTAATAAAATTTTTTATATTTAAAATATTTATAGAAAATAAAAAATTAGAAATATGTAATAAACCTCTACTTTTTAAAGAAAATTTATCACAATAAAATTTTTTTACACCTAAAATTTTTAATATTTTAAATTTTTTTGTATAATCTAAAGATCTAATATAACTAGGATTTTTATATTTTAAACATTGAAATACCCCATCACCAATAAAAAAAATTTCTATTTTATTTACAATAGTAGTTAAAGATATTGTTATATCTAAACCATCTTGACTTATAATATTTCCATAAGGAGAATTAGAAAAAATAATAGCAATATTTTTCATATAAATGAATTAATTTTTTAAAATTATTAAAATTGAATAACACGATCAGATATTTTAATATGTCTAGATAATTTTTCTAAACTTGAAATTTTAAAAAAAATATCTAAATTTCCTTCTAATATTTTTATATTACATGTTTCTTTTATACCAATAATACCACGTCTTAGAGCTGCACTAAAACAAACATTTAATTTTACTTTATTTGTTAAACTAAAAATACTCCATTTTTTTTTTAAATTATATTCATTAATTTCAGGAGATATAAATTTATTAGCATTTAACACTCCATCGCTAACAAAAAAAATGCTTTTTATTTTGTGTTTATTTTTACATATTAATGCTCGAGAAAAAAAAAGAGCGCTTAAAGAATTTTCTGTTCCACAAGAAGATCCTTTTATAATAATAGTATAAATCAAAAAACCTCCTAAAAAAATTTTTTAATTTTCAATAAATATGTTATCTTTTTTTATAAAAAATATTTAATATATTTAAAAAAATTAAATAAAAAAAATATAAATAATTATTAAAAAAAATAATTTAACCATTTCAATACTTTATAGATATAATTAATTATCTATTAAAAATTAATTAATTTTAATTAAAAAATTAATATTCAAATTCACAAAATTATTTAAAAAAATTATGATATATAAAAATAGAATTCAATTAACTTGTATTAGTTTTTTATCATATGCATTTATGGGTGCATTAATTACTGTAACAGGATTAGTAATACAAAATATTTCTACTCAATTTAAAATACCTATATCAGAAGCAAGCACAGTTTTTAATTTTTTAAATCTTGGAATTATAATTTCATTATTTTGTAGCTCATGGTTTTTAGAATTATTTCCATTACAACAACAACTAGATTATGGATTAATTTTAACTTTCCTAGCTAGTCTTTTATCTTTATTATCTACAAATTTAATAATTTTTTCTATAAGTATATTATTTTTTGGATTAGTAAGTGGAATGATTTTATCTGTTGGAACATTTTTAATTGCAAACCTTTATCATGGAAATGAAAGATCAAAAAAAATGTTATTAACTGATTCATTTTTTAGTATATCAGGAATAATTTTTCCTATAATTAATATATTTTTTATATCTCATAATATTCAATGGAATTATATATATTGTTTAATTGGATGTATTTATTTTATTATATTTATTT
The DNA here is from genome assembly GCF_039360445.1 of Buchnera aphidicola (Periphyllus koelreuteriae). Classification (GTDB taxonomy): domain Bacteria; phylum Pseudomonadota; class Gammaproteobacteria; order Enterobacterales; family Enterobacteriaceae; genus Buchnera_J; species Buchnera_J aphidicola_BM. The sequence goes on from NZ_CP134981.1 coordinate 401,769, forward strand.
TTTCAAAAACTATTATTCTTCCAAAATTTTTAAAAAAAGAAATTCAAACATATCATATAAATAATCAAGAAAATATTTTAAATACTAATATTTTTCTTTTATATGTTTCATCATTAATTTACATATTAGGTCAATTAGGATTTATTTCTTGGATTCCTGAATATTCAATTAAATACATTAATATAGATATAGAAAAATCAAATAAAATTGTTAGTAGTTTTTGGTTAAGTTATATTATTGGAATGTGGTTTTTTAGTTATTTTCTTAAATTTTGTAATTTACAAAAAATTATTATATTTTTATCCGGAATATCTACTATTATTATGTTTTGTTTTATTCAAAACACAAATTATTTATTTTCTTTATTTATAATTTCTTTATTAGGATTTTTTTCAAGCCCAATATATGGAATTATTATAACTTTAACGTCTATTCAAACAATAAATCCATCTCCAAAAATAATTAATTTTACTTTATTTTTTGGAACTCTTGGTACATTATTAACATTTCTTATCACTTCTCCAATTGTAAAATTTCAAGGAGTTAAATCAGCATTAATTGCTTCTAACATTTTTTACTTATTAATTTTTTTTATATTTATATTATTTCAATATCAGACAAATGAAAAAATAAAATAAAAAAATTTTTAACTATTAAAAATATTTATTTTTATATATTTTAATAAAATATATTAAAATATATAAAGATAATATAAAATATATCATTTTCTTAAAATACCTAAACTATCATAAACTTGACATAAAGTTTTTTTTGCTATTTTTGATGCTTTTTTAGATCCTATATTAGAAATATTTTTTAAAAATTGTATATCTTTTCTATAAATAAAAAATTTTTTTTGAATTTTTAAAATATGAATATTTAAAATATTAAAAACTTCTTTTTTTAAATCTATATAAGATTTTCCAATAAAATATTTTTCTAATTCTTTTATAGAAATTTCAGTTAATGTTGAAAGAATAATTAATAAATTTGAAATACCTGGTTTTTTAATAGAATCAAAATAAATTTTAGGAGGAATATCAGAATCTGTTATTGAAGATTTTATTTTTTTTAAAATTTCTTTAGGGTTTTCTAATAAAAAAATTACATTTTTTTTATTTAAATCTGATTTAGACATCTTTCTTTTTGGATCTTTTAAAGACATAATTTTTGAACCAAGATCATACATTAATAAATCAGGAACAGTAAATATTTTTTTATAATTCGAATTAAATCTAATAGCTAAATTTCTAGTTAATTCCACATGTTGTTTTTGATCTTGCCCAACATGAACTTTATCTGTATTATATAATAAAATATCAGAAGCCATTAAAATAGGATAATTAAATAATCCAGTATTAATTTTTTTAGATGTATAAGTTAATTTACTTTTAAATTGAGTCATTCGACTTAATTCTTTATAATATGTTATACAACTTAAAATCCAATTTAATTCAGAATGTTCATGAACAGAAGACTGTATAAAAATTATACTTTTTTTAGGATCTACTCCGCATGCTAAATATAAAGCTAAAGTGTCCAAAACAGATTTTTTTTTTAAAATTCTATTTTCTTTAGTAAAAGATGTTAATGAATGCAAATCAGCAATACAAAAAATACATTTATATTCATTTTGCATTTTTTTCCAATGTTTTAAAACACTTATATAATTTCCTATTGTTAATTTTCCTGATGGTTGAATTGCACTAAAAACTGTTAATTTTTTTAATTTCATTTTTATTAGTTCTCAAAAAATTCTTTAAAAATTCTTAATTTTTATTTTTTAATTTTATTGAATTTAAATATCAAATTTTTTATTTTTTTAATAATAAATTTAGGATCATTATTAAAAATATATGATCCAATAACAAGAATATTTACTCCTGATTTTAATAAAAAATTAATATGATTTAACTTTATTCCTCCATCAACAGAAATATAAATTTTTCGTTTACTTAAAATAACTTTTTTTTTTATTAAATTTATTTTTTTAAAAGTATTTGTCATAAATTCTTGATTAGAAAATCCAGGATCTACAGACATAATTAGAACTAAATCTAATTTTTCTATAATATCATCAATAAAATCAATTGATAAAGCAGGATTAATAGCAACACCAACTTTACATCCATTATCTTTTATAATGTTTAAAGTTCTATTTAAATGATAAGTTGATTCTGGATGAATAGTAATAAAATCAGCTCCAGCTTGAGCAAATAATGGAATTAAATTATCTACTGGCTTTGCCATAATATGAACATCAATTGGATTTAAAATATTATAATTTCTAATAGATTTCAAAACCATTGGTCCAAATGTTAAATTTGGAACATAATGATTATCCATAACATCAAAATGAATCATGTCTGCTCCAAATTTTAAAACATTTTTTATTTCTTGTCCTAAAATAGAAAAATTTGCTGATAAAATTGAAGTAGATAAAAGTATTTTGTTCATCTTTTTTTTATAACCGTTTTAAACATAATTAATATATTAAAAATAATAAATTTAATTCTTTAAAGAATTTTTAATAGAAGAAAAAATTATTTCTTTTGTAACTTTATCATGAAGTTTAACTAAACCTATTTTATGAGGCAAAATTAATCGAATATTTCCAAAAATATTTTTTTTATCTTTCTTCATATAAAAAAAATAACTATCTAAAGGCATATTTTTTGGAGGAAGAACAGGTAAATTAAATTTTTTTAATAAAGAAATGATTCTACAAACAGTTTTTTTTTTTAAAAATCCTAAAATCTCTGAAGTTTTAGAAGCAATAACCATACCTATAGATATTGCTTCTCCATGCAAATATTTTTTATAATTAAAATATGATTCAATAGCATGACCATATGTATGACCAAAATTTAATACCATTCTACAATTTTCTTCTTTTTCATCAATAGAAATTATTTTTGACTTCAATTTACAACATTTTTTAATACAATATAATAAATATTTAGTATGTAAATTAATCAAATTAATAAAATTTTTTTCTAACCATAAAAAAAATTTTTTATTAAAAATAATTGAATATTTTATAACTTCAGCAAATCCAGAAAATAATTCATTTTTTGGTAAAGTTGATAAAAAAAATAAATCAATAACAATAAACTTTGGTTGCCAAAAAGTTCCAATCATATTTTTACCTAAAATATGATTCACACCAGTTTTTCCTCCAACAGAAGCATCTACTTGCGCAAGTAAAGTTGTTGGTATTTGAATAAACTCTATTCCTCTTTGATAAATAGAAGCAACAAATCCTGTAATATCTCCAATAACACCACCACCAAAAGCAATAAGTATAGAATCCCTTCCACAATTTTTTTTTAATAATTTAGTAATAATATAATTAACTTCTTTTAATGATTTATAATTTTCTCCGTTTGGTATTGTAATAATTTCAATATTTATTTTATTTTGTTTAAAATATTTTAAAATTGTATTTTTAAAAATTTTTAATAAAATTTTGTTTGTTATTAAAATATATCTTTTTTTTTTATTAAAAAATGAAAAAATTTCATTTTTTTTAAAAATATTAAAACCAATAATAATTGGATAATTTTTGTCTTTAATAGGAATAACTAATTTCTTTAACATATTTTGTTCACTTAAAAGTAATTTAGTTAAATTTTATATTTATAAATTTAATGATTTAATTATATTTTTAACTATAGTCTGAGAACTATAATTATCAGCATTAATAATAATATCAGACATATTTTTATATAAATGATTACGCTCAAATTTTAATTTTTTTAAAGTAGATTTTAAAGATTTTTTCATATGCAATAATGGTCTATTTTTGTCTGTTTGTGTTCTTATTAATTGTTTTTCAAGAGTAATTTTTAAATAAATAACAATTCCATATGAAGTTAAATATTTTCTATTTACACTAGAAAGTATTGATCCACCACCTGTAGCTAAAACAATTCCTTTTTTATGAGTTAATTCATAAATAATTTTTGATTCTCTTTTTCTAAAACCTTTTTCTCCTTCAACATCAAAAACCCAATTTATATCAGCTCCAGTTCTTTTTTCAATTTCTTCATCAGAATCATAAAATTTCATTTTTAGTTTTTTGGCTAAATTTCTTCCAACTGTGCTTTTTCCAGCTCCCATCGGTCCTATTAAAAATAAATTTTTTTTCATATTAATTTGTCTATAAAAATAAATCAGTTAATAATTTTATTACGTTTTTGTATTATTAAAAATAACATAATATTTTAAATAAAATAAATTTTTTTATAAATTAATATAAAAAATATAAAATATCTTAATAATAAACATTAATTTAAATAAAAATTTTAAAAATAAAATTTATTTTATATAAAGACTTGACGTTTGTTTTTTTTTTATTAGAATAATATTAAGTATTAAAAAATTTGGTGAAATGTCCGAGCGGCTTAAGGAGCACGCCTGGAAAGCGTGTATATGGAAACGTATCAAGGGTTCGAATCCCTTTTTCACCAAAAAAAATAATTAATTTTATAAAATTTGTTATTATAGATAAATTATTTTATTAATAATTTCTAATAAAATTTTTTAAAATATTTATATTTCTTTATAAAAAATTTTTATTAAAAATAAGAAATTGTAAAAATAAATAATTTATTTAAAATTTAATTTTTTAAAACAAACTATATAAACAAAATATTTCTATATCTATTTTTAATATTTTAAAATTTTTTAATAAATTAAAAAATATTTATTTTTTGTATAAAATACATCAGTAATAAAAATTTTTTATAATATACACTAGAAAAAATTAATTTTTTTAAAATATATAATAAAATATTTTAATGTTTTAAAATTTTTAGTAAAAAAAAGATTAAATAATTTTTAAAATATAATCTATTTATTAAAAAATCTATTGATAAAATCATTTCAATAATTATATCTCTAAATTTAATTTTATTATTAATTCTTCAAAAAATATTTAATTATATAATTTTTTTAAAATTATAAAAAATTAAATAGTTCTTTTAAATTAATAGATAAAGAAGAAATTAAAAAATTCTATATCTTATAAATAGATATTTTTTATTTTTATATAATATAGTATATCCTAACTATTAATCTTATATTATTAATTTTAACTGAATTTTTTAAAAAATTTTTATCTATATATTTTTAATCTTAATTAATCTTCTAATATTATAAAGAAATTTAGAAAAATAAGAAAATTTATAATTATATATTAAAAATTAATTATGCATAATATAATTTCATATTAAATTTTATTATATAATAATATTTTAAACATTATTTTTTTTAAAAAAATTTATTCTAATATATTTAAGATTATATTTATACTCTGAAATTAATAATTAATAAATTTATATTATATTAAAAATTTAAAACTTTTATTATTATTTTTTTATAAAAACATTTTTAATTCTTTAATTTAAATAAAAAATTTTTCTTTAAAATTCTATAAAAACAATAAAAAAATGAAAAAAAAATAATAAAAATATATAATTAAAATTAAATTTTTTTTTAAATTATTTTTTTAAAATTTAAAAATTTTTTAAATAAATATATAAAAATATTTATAAATATTATTAAAAAAATAAAAAAAAAAAAAAAAAATAATACATTAAACGTATAAATACTAAAAATTTATTTTATTATGATATTCAAAATATTTAATTTAATAAAATTAATTCTTTCTTTTTATATATTCAAATAAATTTTTTATTTTTAAACATATATAATTTAATAGTAATTATTGAAATATAATATTTATTATAATTTAGTACAATATTAATTGTTTTTAAATAAAAACATTATTTTTTTTAAAATAAAATATTTTTACAATAAAATTTTTAAAAAAATAAAGTTAAATAAAATATAAAATATTAATTTTTTATTTTAATATATTTTATTTTTATATAAATTCAAAATATCAATTTCAAATAAATTTATATTAATAAATATTTATAATTATTTTTTTAAAATATTATTTAAAAAAAAATTTATAAAACTATTTTTTTAAATTTTATAATTAATTTAAAAATAAAGATAAAAAATTTAAAAAATATTTAAATTCAATATTTTTTAATAAAAATTTAAATAAAAAAAAATAAATTCTTATAATTTTATATTTATAAAAAATAATTTAAAAATTTTAAATAAAATTTTTAAACGAATTTTTTAAAAAAAAAAATAAAAAAATAGATTTATTTAATAATAAAAAAATTTAATTTTGTATTAAAAAAATTAAATGTTTATATTTTATTATATCAATATTTTTATATATCTTATAAAATATTTAAATTTTAATTATTAAATTTATATAAATATTTAAAAAAATTAACTATTAAAATAAATATAAAAAAATAAAAATAACTTTTAAATAACATTTCTTATTATTTTAATAATTTCTTTTTATTATTAAAAAAAATAAATTTATATATTATAATTTTTATAAATTATATAATTTTTTATAAAAATTATTAAAAATATTTTTATTTTTTATATAAAATTTTTAAAAATTATATTATTTAATTTTTGAAAAAATTATTTTATTATATTTTTTAATAATTAAATTTAATTTAAAATTACTACTAGAAAAATATATTATTTCATTATCATTATCATATGCCAAAGAAGAATAATTTTCTTTTTTAAATTGTTCTAAAAAAAATAAATTATCACAAGATATCCAACGTATTAAAGATATATTAGTGTTTTTATAACTGGCTAATACTTTATATTCAAAATTTAATCTTTCTAAAATTACATCAAATTGTAATTGACCAATTACTCCTAAAATTAAAGAATTATTTATAAATGGTTTAAAAACATGAACAGCTCCTTCTTCTGATAATTGTTTTAATCCTCTTAATAATTTTTTTTGATTTAATGCATCTTTTAAATAAATAATTTTAAATAATTCTGGAGAAAATTTTGGAATTTCAATAAAATTTATATTTTCTCCTTGAGTAAAAGTATCACCAATTTTTATATTTCCTTTATTATATATTCCAATAATATCTCCTGGATAAGCTTTGTCTATTAAAAATCTTTTACCAGCAATAAAATTTACTGCATTATTAATAATATTATTTTTTTTTGTTCGTACATGATATAATTTCATTCCTTTTTTATATTTTCCTGAAACTATTCTAAGAAATGCAACTCTATCATGATGTTTTAAATTCATATTTGCTTGAATTTTAAAAACAAATCCAGAAAAATTTTTTTCTATTGAATATACTTTTCTTGTTAAACTATTTCGATAATTTGGATAAGGAGCCCAATTAATTAAACCTTTTAAAATATGATTTACTCCAAAATTAATTAAAGCACTTCCAAAAAAAATTGGCGTTTCTAATCCTTTTAAAAAATTTTTTTTATTAAATTTATCATAACAAGATTGAATTAAATTTAAATCTTCTGTAAAATTTAAAATTTCAGAATGTGTAAAATATTTTTTTAAAATTTTTATATCAAAACTATCAATAGATTTTTTATAATTTTTATTTTTATATTTATTATTATTAAAATATAAATATATTTTTTTATTTAAAATATTAATAACTCCTTTAAAATTTCTACCACTACCAATAGGCCAATTTATTGGAATACAAGAAATATTTAATTTTTTTTCTATATCATCTAAAATTTTAATTGAATCATAAGAATCTCGATCTAATTTATTAATAAATGTAATAATTGGAATTTTTTTTAAACGAGCAACTTTAATTAATTTTTTAGTTCTTTTTTCAACACTTTTAGATGCATCAATGATCATAATACAACAATCAACTGCAGTTAAAACACGATATGTATCTTCTGAAAAATCTTCATGACCTGGAGTATCTAATAAATTTAAATGATGATTTAAATAAATAAATTTCATAATAGATGTAGTAACAGAAATTCCTCTTTTTTTTTCAATTTCCATCCAATCTGATTGAGCATATTTCTTAGATTTCCTAGATTTAATAGTACCTGCTTCACGAATAACTTTTCCTAATAATAAAAATTTTTCTGTAATAGTTGTTTTACCAGAATCTGGATGAGAAATAATTGCAAAAGTCTTTCTAGATTTAATTTTTAAAATATCTTTTTTAGGCAAAATTTTCTTTTTCATGTAATAAAATTTTTCTCTTTTAAATAAATTTAAAATTATTTAAAATAAAATATTATTTTAAAAAAATAAAATATATTATATAAAATATAATATTTTTTTAAAAATATATTATTAAAAATAATAATTTATAAATCTTAAATTTATAATTTAATTATATTTTTTTTTTATAATTTATCATAATCTTAATATAATTTCTTTAAAATGAGTTTTCATAATGAAAAAAAATATTTATATTGCATATACTGGAGGAACAATTGGAATGAAAAAATCTCCTTTTGGATATATTCCAATACCTGGTTTTCTTCAAAAACAACTACAAAATATGAAAGAATTAAATAAAAAAGAAATTCCAAATTTTGTAATTAATGAATATACACCATTAATTGATTCATCTAATATGACACCAAAAGACTGGAAAAAAATAGCATATGATATTAAAAAAAATTATAAAAAATACGATGGATTTATTATATTACACGGAACAGATACAATGTCATATACAGCTTCTGCACTATCATTTATATTAGAAAATTTACAAAAACCAGTAATTATTACAGGATCTCAAATACCATTATGTGAAATTAGATCTGACGGAAGACAAAATTTGATAAATTCTTTATTTATTGCAGCAAATTATCCTATAAATGAAGTTTCTTTATTTTTTAATAATAAACTCTATAGAGGAAATAGAACTACTAAAACTCATGCAGATGGATTTAATGCATTTTCTTCTCCAAATTTACCTCCATTACTAAAAATTGGAATAAAAATAAAAAAATTATATAATAATTCAATTTTAAAAAAGAAAAAAAAATTAATTATTCATAATATTAAACATCAACCAATTAATATTGTAACGATATATCCTGGAATATCAAAAAAAATTATGAAAAATTTGTTTTTAAAACCAACTAAAGGATTAATTCTTTGTTCTTATGGAACAGGAAACGCTCCTCAAAATAAAGAGTTTTTATATGAAATAAATAAAGCTCATAGTAAAAATATTATTATTATAAATTTAACACAATGTATATCAGGAACTGTAAATATGAAAAACTATGCTACTGGAAATTCATTATATAATTCTGGAGTAATTAGCGGAAAAGATTTAACAATTGAAGCAACTTTAACTAAACTACATTTTTTATTTACTCAAAATCTTTCCATTAAATCAATTAAAAAAAAAATGCAAAAAAATTTAAGAGGAGAAATAACAAATTCTAAAAAATATTAATTTTTTAAAATTATAATTTAAAAAAATAAATATTTTTTATATTAATATATATTTTAAAAAAATTAATAATAAGATAAAGAATTATGTTTATGTATAGTTATATCAATTACTTTAGAAATTTTTGGAAAATTATTTAATAAACGTTTTTCAACCATATTTTTTAAAGTAGAATTTACCATTGAGCAACCATTACAACCACCTTGAAATTCAATAATTACTTCATTTTTTTTATTTATTTTTTTTAAAACTAATTTCCCTCCATGTGATAATAAAAACGGATTAATATTTACATCTATAAAATATAAAATTTTTTGTTCTAAATTAGTTAATTTTTTTTTAATAGAATGCTTGATATATGGAGAACGTAACATTAATTCAAAATTTAAATTATTCTGTATTAATTTAATTTGAGAGTCTTTTAAATAAAATAAATCTTTCTTTTGTATATATACATTAAATTTTTTAAATTTAAATTTTTTATCTAAATTTGTAACATTTTTTAATTTAACATATTCAATATTACATAAAGCTTTTTCTGTTCCTGGATTTTCTACAAAAATTTTTATATGTGTATTAATTTTTTTTTTAGATAATAATCTTGAAATATATTTCTGAGCATTTTTAGAAATTTTAATCATATTTATAAATATATATTAAGTAAATAATTTATTCTTAATTTTATATTAAAAAATAATTTAAATATATAATTAATTTATAAAAAATATAAAAAAAATTTTATTAAATTAATTTTTTAATTTATTATGACATATTTTATTCTTAAAAATTAAATTATTTAAAAAAATGAAAATTATAAATAAAAAAAAAATAAATTTAATATTAATTCATGGAGTAGGATTTAATAAAAAAATATGGTATTTTTTTAAAAAAAAATTTAATAAAAAATTTAAAATTTATACAATAAATCTTTATTTACCAAAAAAAAAATATAATTTTAATATAAATTTTAAAAATTTTATTAAAAAAATAATTTCTAAAATACCAAAAAATTCTATATTAATAGGTTGGTCTATTGGAGGTTTAATAGCTACTATAATAAATTTTAAAATTAAAAAAAATATTATTTTATTAATTACAATTTGTTCATCTCCGTGTTTTAAAAAAAAAAAAAAATGGCCAGGAATAAATACTGATCAAATAAATAAAATAAAAAATGAATTATTTTATAATTATGAAAATTCTATAAAAAATTTTTTAAATCTTCAAAAAAATAAAAAAAATTTAAAAAAAATTAATATTTTATACAAAAAAATAATTAATAAAAACAAACTAAATTATAATTCTTTAAAATTTAATATTAAAATTTTAAAAAAAATTGATGTAAGACATTTATTAAAAAAAATAAAAACACCAATGTTAAGAATATATGGAAATTTAGATTCTATTGTTCCAATAAAAATATCAAAAATATTAGATTTATATTTAAATCAAAAATCTTATATTATAAAAAATTCTAATCACGCTCCATTTATATCTCATGAAAAAATTTTTTATAATAAAATTATTAAATTTATTAAAAAATATACTAATTAATTTAAAATTTTAAATTAAAAACTTTCAATTTATTAAATAATTTTAAAAAAATTATTTTTTAAAATGAAAGTTTATAAAACATAATATATTTTTTAAAAAAATAAATTTCTAAAAAGGAATTTCATCTTCAAAATCCATATTAGATTCATTTAATAAAGATTCTGTATTAGAATTTTTTAATGTTTTATCTTTTTTATTTTTTTTTAAATTTGATTGATTTAAAACATTTTCATTGTTATTTTTAAAATTATTAAAATTTTTTCTATTTCCTAACATTTGCATAGATCCATTAATATTTACAACAATTTCTGTCACATATCTTTCTAAATTATTTTTATCTATCCATTTTCTTGTTTTTAAAGAACCCTCTATATATACTTGAGATCCTTTTTTTAAATATTCTCCAGTAATTTCAGCTAATTTTCCAAATAAAACTACTTTATGCCATTCTGTTTTTTCTTTTGTTTCTCCCGTATTTTTATCTTTCCAATTCTCAGACGTAGCAATATTAATATTTGCAACTGCTGCACCATTAGTCATATATCTAATATCTGGATCTTGACCAAGATATCCTATTAAAATAACTTTATTTACTCCTCTACTAGCCATTATTTTTTTTCTCTAAAATATATAAATTATTTTTAATAATACTATATTTAAAATATAAATGCTTTATAATTATAAAAAATTCTTTTAAAAATATATATTTAAAAAAATAATAAAAATTATGAAAAAAAAAAATATTATTTGCGTTGCTCCAATGTTCAAATATACAGATAGACATTGTAGATATTTTCATAGATTATTTACAAAAAATTCATTTTTATATACAGAAATGACAACAAGTCAAAGTATTTTAAATAAAAAATTTAAATTATATAAAAATAAAGATAAAGAAAAAAAAGTTTCTTTACAAATTATAGGAAATAATCCAGAAGAATTAGCTAAATGTGCTGATATTGCATATAAAAAAAAATATAATGAAATAAATCTTAATATTGGTTGTCCATCTATACATATGACAAAGAATAATTTAGGAGTATCTTTAATGAAAGATACAAAAATAATCATTGAAACATTAAAAAAAATTTACAATTCTTCTCCAATTCCTATTAGTATAAAAACTAGAACTGGGTTTAATAATAATAATAAATATAATTTTTTAAGAGATTTTGTTCATGAAACATCACAAAATAATTTATGTAAAATTTTTATTATTCATGCAAGAAACGCTATTTTAAACAAAAATTTTACAACAAAAAAAAATAGAACTATACCAAAACTAAAATATAATTATGTCTATAAACTAAAAAAAGATTTTCCTCATTTAAATTTTATTATTAATGGAGAAATAAAATCTATTTTAGAAATAAAAAATCATTTAAAAAAAGTAGATGGAGTCATGATAGGAAGAGAAATTTATAAAAATCCATTTTTTTTAAAAAAAATTGAAGAGAAAATATTTCATTCAAAAAAAATAATTACAAAAAAAAAAATAATATCTAAAATGTATTCATATATTAAAAAAGAAATAAAAAAAAAAACATCTTTAAGATCAATTACTCGTCATATGAATGGAATGTTTTATAACAAAAAAGGATCAAAAAAATGGAAAAATTTTTTAAATAATATTAATAAAGAAAATAATAATTTTAAAATTAAAAAATACTTTAAAAAAATATATCTTTTACGTAAAAAATAATTTTTATTAAAAAATTCTATGGTGTAAATACATTCAATGTCAATATTTAAAAAAACAAAAAAAAATAATTATTTATATAAAAATAAAAAAATACCTCCATATTCTATAGAATCAGAACAATCAGTATTAGGAGGATTAATGTTAAATAATAAAAAATGGGATGAAGTAATAGAAATAATAAAAAAAAAAGATTTTTTTAATATATCTCATCAAATTATATTTAATGAAATGAACAATTTAATAAATTCTGGAAAACCAATAGATTTAATTACATTATCTGAATCTTTAAAAAAGAAAAAAAAATTAAAAAAAATTGGTAAATTTTCTTATTTAGCTGAATTATCTCAAAATACCTTTAGCATTTCAAATATTTTAGAATATTCTAAAATAATTCGAGAAAATTCAATCATGAGAAAATTAATTTTAACAGCAAATAAAATTGAAAATTTAGGATATTTTCCAAATGGAAAAACTAGTTCAGAAATATTAAATTATATTGAATCATCTATTTTTAAAATTTCTAAAAAAAATAAAACATCAAAAAATAGACCAAAAAATATAGAAGAAATATTAAATACTACTGTTTCAACATTAGAAAAACTATTAAAAAATCCACATAATAAAATTACAGGAATAGATACAGGATATAAAGATTTAAATAAAAAAACATTTGGATTACAAAAATCAGATTTAATTATTATAGCTTCCAGACCCTCCATGGGAAAAACAACTTTTGCAATGAATTTATGTGAAAATGTATCTATGATATATAAAAAACCTATTTTAATTTTTAGTTTAGAAATGCCTAGTGAACAAATTATGATAAAAATGTTATCATCATTATCTAGAGTAAATCAAACAAATATACGAACAGGTCAAATAAATGATAAAGAATGGTCTAGAATATCAAGTACAATAAATATTTTACTTAAAAAAAAAAATATATATATTGATGATTCATCTCATTTAACTCCAAATGAAATTCGATCAAGAGCTCATAAAATATATCGAGAAAATAATGGAATTAGTTTAATTATGATAGATTATTTACAATTAATGAATGTTCCATCATTTTCTGAAAATAGAACATTAGAAATAGCTGAAATTTCAAAAAATTTAAAATCACTTGCAAAAGAATTAAAAGTTCCAATTATTGCATTATCTCAATTAAATAGATCTTTAGAGCAAAGATCTGATAAAAGACCTATAAATTCAGATTTAAGAGAATCTGGATCAATTGAACAAGATGCTGATTTAATAATGTTTATATATAGAGATGAAATATATAATCAAGAAACTAATTTAAAAGGAATTGCTGAAGTTATTATTGGAAAACAAAGAAACGGACCAATAGGAAAAATACGTTTAACATTTAACGGAAATTTTTCTAGATTTGATAATTATGTTGATAACTTATATGATGATTTTGAATCAAATACTTAAAATTAAATTTAAATATTTTATAAATAATATTTAAATAACAAATTATATTATTAACAATTTTAAAATATATAAAATAAATTTATATTTATATATAAAAAATTTTTTAATTAATATTATAAATTCTATACAATATTTTAAAAAAAAATTTATGAAAATAAAAAATTTTAAAAATTATTTATTAATATCTATGCCAAATAATAATAACACATTATTTTTTAATTCAGTTATATATATATATCAAGATGATTATTCTGGAATAAAAGGAATAATAATAAATAAAAAAATTAAACATTTAACGTTAAAAAAATTTTATAAAAAAACAAAAATTACTTTTAAAAATAAAAAATTTTTAAATAAAATAAAAAAACCAATACTATTAGGAGGTCCAATAGAAAAAAATAAAGGATTAGTTATTCACTCTTTTAAAAAAAATTTTTTATCTAATATATACTCTTCTTCATCTATTTCAATAACATTTTCAAAAGATATTTTAAAATATTTGAATAAAAAAAAAAAATACAAAAAAATATTAATTTCTTTAGGTTATTGTTTTTGGGAAAAATATCAATTAGAAAAAGAAATCTTAAAAAATAATTGGTTACTAATGAAATCTAATCATAAAATTTTATTTAAAAAACCAATAAAAAAAAAATGGGAAAATTTAATAAAAAAAATAGGAATTAAAGATTTAAATCAATTAACTATAGAATATGGAAGTATTTAAAATGATTGTAATGTCTTTTGACTTTGGAACAAAAAAAATTGGAGTAGCAATTGGAGAATGTGTTACATATTCTTCAAGAGTATTAAAAACTATTAATAAAAAAAACTATATTCAAAACATAAAAAAAATAATTTTAGATTGGAAACCAAAAAAAATAATTGTTGGGCTTCCTCTTAATATTTATGGAAAAAAACAAAAAATTACAATAAAAGCAGAAAAATTTTCACATAATTTATTTAAAAAATTTAAAATTCCAGTAATTTTACATGATGAAAGATTTACTACAATTGAAGCAAAAAATTTATTATTTAAAACTGGAGGAATTAAAAAACTTACTAAAAATAAAATTAATTCTTTATCTGCTAAAATCATTCTACAAAGTTGGTTGTATGAAAAATTTAAAAAAAAAATGACATAAATAAAATAAAAAAAAATATAAAAAATATTAAAAAAAAATTATTAAAAATAATCATAAAAATTATAAAAAAATAAAATTATTAATTATTAAAAAAAAATAAAAAATATATAATAATTAAAAATACCATATTAAAAGAAAATATATGTTTTAATGAAAATTGTATTTAAAAATCTTTAAAAAAATAAAAATTAAATAAAATATAATAATATAAAATGTTATTTTTTAGGAAATACACAAAATAATAAAATAAAATTTATATCAAAATATTTTCAATAGTATTATTCAATAAAAAAAAATTTTTATTAAATAAATATAGATCATCTCATTATTTTCCATTAAAAATTTTAATATAAATTTCAAATAAAAAAATTAAAAATTAAACAATAAAAAAAATAATAAAATTTATTAAAAAATTTAATAAAAAAATAAAAAATTAAATAAATTAAAGTTAAAAAGAATAATATTTTTCCAAAAAATTAATATACCATTTTCTAAAATAGATAAAAAATATAAAAAAAAATAATTAAAATTTTTAAAAAAAACAAAAATTTTACTATTTTTTCTTTTAAAACAAATAGAAAGTTTAAAAAAATCTATTTTTTCTGAGAGTAAATTAATTCGAATTAGAAAAAAATATTTAATTAAAATTTTTTTAAATAATTATTATATAAAAATTAAATTTTTATAAGAGAAAAATATGAAATTTAAAAAATTAAGTTTATATGTTCATATTCCATGGTGTGAAAGGAAATGCCCTTATTGTGATTTTTATTCTAAATCAATAAAAACAGTTATACCAGAAAAAAAATATATAAAAAATTTAATATTAGATTTTAAAAATGATATAAAATTTGTAAAAAATAGAAAATTAAGTTCAATATTTTTTGGAGGAGGAACACCAAATTTAATTCAACCTAAATATATTAAATATTTTATAAAAAAAATTAAAAAAATAATACAATTTTCAAAAAAAATAGAAATTACATTAGAATCAAATCCAAATTTTATAAAAAAAAATTCTTTTTTTAAATATAAATTAGCTGGAATAAATAGATTATCTTTAGGAATTCAAAGTTTTAATGAAAAAATTTTAAATCAAATTAAACGAAAATATTCATATAAAAAATTAATTAAAACAATAAAAATTATAAAAAATACAAATTTTAATCAAATAAATTTTGATTTAATATATGGATTACCAAATCAAAATTTAAAAGATATCATATTTGATTTAAATTCAGCTATTTCATTTAAACCATCACATATATCATGGTATCAATTATCTATTGAAAAAAATACTCCATTTTATAATAATACACCTAATCTCCCAACAGAAAAAACCATTGAAATAATGCAAAAAATTGGACAAAAAATATTAAAAAAAAATAAATTTTATCAATATGAAATATCATCATATGCTCAATCAAAAAATCAATGTAAACATAATTTAAATTATTGGAAATATGGTGATTATTTAGGAATAGGTTGTGGAGCTCATGGAAAAATAACATTAAAAAATAAAAAAATAATAAGAACATATAAAAATAAAAATATATTTGAATTTTTAAATGGAAAATATTTAAAAAAAAAAATATTTATTAAAAAAAAAAATAGACCATTAGAATTTTTTATAAATAATTTTAGATTAAATCAACCTTGTTTAAAAAAAAATTTTAAAATCTTTACAGGATTAAAAAAAAAATTTATTAATAAAGAAATTTTATATGCTATAAAAAAAAAATATATTATTGAAACAAAAAAATTTTGGAAAACAACATATTTAGGAAAACAATTTTTAAATAATTTATTAGAAATATTTGTAAAATAATAAATATTATATATTTTAAAATTTAAAAAATTTTTTTATAAATCATGGTATAAATTTTATTTTTTTTGAATTTAGCTTTATTTAAAAATCTAGTATAAATTTTTTCTGTTTTTAAAAAATTAATAATATTTTTTTTAGAAATTTTTTTAAATTCAATAAATTGATTAAATACAATTTTAATATGTTTAAAATATGAATAAGAATCAGTTAAAATATGAAAAAAACCATTTAAAATTAAATTTTTAGAAATTTTTTTTATAATATTTTTTTGTATTATTCGTCTTTTATAATGTCGTCGTTTTGGCCAAGGATCTGGAAAAAATATATTTACTCTATATAACATAGTATTTTTAATATAATAATTTAAATAATTAATAGCATTTCCATAAAATATTTTAACATTTTTTAAATTATAAAAATGAATGTTCTTTAAACAAAAAGATATACCAGGAATATATACTTCAATTCCTACAAAATTTACATAACTATATTTTTTTGATAAATAAATTATAGAATCTCCAAATCCAAATCCAATATCTAAAATAATTGGATTATTATAAAAATAATAATTTAAATTATTTTTTTTATTACAATTTAAACCAAAAATTGGCCAATATAAATTAATAAAATTTAATTGTTGCTTAGTTAGTTTTCTATTTCTTAATCTAAAAGTTTTAATATTATTATTTATCATAATTGAATAAAAAAAATTTTTAATTTATAATAATTATATTCAAAAAAAATAAAAAAAACTATATTTTTTTAATTATATTATTTTTATTTTAAAATAAAAAAAATAATATAATAAATTTTTTATATTATTAAAATAATAAAAATATGAATTATATTTTAAATTTTTCTCAAATTGTAATTAATTGGTTTCATTTTAATGGTAGAAAAAATTTACCATGGCAAATTAATAAAAATATATATAAAACTTGGATTTCTGAAATTATGCTTCAACAAACTCAAGTTGAAGTAGTAATTCCTTATTTTATAAAATTTATAAAAAAATTTCCAAATATAAAAAAATTATCCAATAGTTCTTTAGATGAAATTTTATTTTTATGGAGTGGATTAGGATTTTATAATAGAGCAAAAAATATTTATAAAACATCTCAAATTATAAAAAATAAATATAAAAATATCTTTCCAGAAAATTTTTATAATTTAATAAAACTACCAGGAATTGGTAAATCTACAGCAGGAGCTATACTATCTTTAACTTTTAATTATAATTTTCCTATATTAGACGGAAATGTTAAAAGAGTATTAACTAGATTTTACAATTTAAAATTTAAAAAATATAAATTAGAAAAAATATTATGGAATAAATTAAATATTTTAAATCCTATACATAATTCTCAAAAATTTAATCAATCTATGATGGATTTAGGAAAAATAATTTGTACTTTTAAAAAAAAAAAATGTAATATTTGTCCATTAAAAATAAAATGCTTAACCTATATTAATAAAGTTATTATAAAAAAAAAAATAAAAAAAAAAAAAATAAAAAAATGTTGGTTTATAATATTAAAATATAAAAATTTTTTTTATTTAAAAAAACAAAAAAATAAAATTTGGAATAATTTATATTATTTTCCAATATTTTATAAAAAATCAGAATTATTTAAATGGATAAAAAAAAAAAATTTTTGTTTAAAAAATTCAAAAAAATTAAAAAAAATTATATATCATTTAAATACTTATTCTTTAAATATTAAATCAATTATTATTGAAATAAAAAAAAAGAAAAAAAAAAAGAAAAAAAAAAAAAATAATAAAATATGGTTTAATTTTAACAAACAACAAAAAATTGGAATACCAACTGTTATAAAAAAAATTTTTTATAAAATATATAAAAAATATTAAAATTAAAGAGAAATATATGACAAGAAAAATATATTGTTATTTTTTTAAAAAAAAATTAAATGGATTAAAATTTCAAGTATATCCTGGAAAATTAGGAAAAAAAATTTATAATAATATTTCAAAAAAAGCTTGGAAAAAATGGATTACAAAACAAACAAAATTAATTAATGAAAATAAATTAAATATGATGCATCTTTCTAATCAAAAAAAAATAAAAAAAAAAATGAAAAAATTTTTATTTAAAAAAAATTTTTAAAAAATTAAAAATATATTATTTTTTATTTTTTTTTAATTATTTTAATTAAGAATTTTAAATATAATAATAATTCTTTTAACAAATATGTTTTTTTTTTATCTTTATAATATTTTTTTTTTAAAGAAAAAATTTTTTCTTTATATAAAAAAATTTTTTTAGAACTAAAAAATTTTAATAAATATTTTTTCCATCTATATTGATTAATTTTACTTAATGTATTTTCAAAATTTCTTGCTTGAAAAAAAAACAAAAGATCAGAAAATCTATTATCAAAAATTTTAAAATCATCTTGAATAATATTTTTGTTAATTAATTGTCTAAAAAAATAAATTTTTTTTTTATCAAAATAACTAAAAAAACTTTCATATAATTTATTATCTACATGTTTATAAATTTTTTTTTTAAATTTTATTTTAGATAATTTATTTATTATTTTAAAATTAAAATATTTTTTAAAAAAAAATAGATTTTCTAAAAATCTTTTTTGATTTAATTTTAATCTAATAATATCTTTTTTTCTTAAAACATTAAGAGGAATTAAAACAGGAAATTTATTTAAATAAATAAAACGAATACCTATTGAAAATAAATTTTTTAAATTAAAATTTTCAATAAAATTTTTGTTTTTAAAATCATCAAAAAAATAATCATTATCTAAATCAAAAGCAATTAAAATATTTTTATTTTTTTTATGTATAATTAATGGAAGAATACGACCAAAATAATTTTTTTCAGAACCAAAATAACTAGAAATATAAATTAAAGGTTCAAAAAAATTTTTTGTAATTAATTTTAATATATTTTTTTTTTTTCTAATAAAAAACAAAAAATTAAAAAATTTTATATTTGTTTGTTTTAATAATCTTAACAAATTTAGTGTTGAATAAACATCAGACAAAGCATCATGAGATTTATAATGATCAATATTATTTAATTTAGTTAAATTAGATAATTTTAAAGATATAGGATGTAAATTACTGTTGTTCCAATTTATTCCTTTAGGACGTAAAGAATAAAATGCTCTTACTAAACTTAAAACATCCCATCTAGTATTATTATTTTTCCAACTCCATTCATATGAATCAAAAAAATTTCTATAAAAAATATTTCTAGTAATTTCATCATCAAAAGCAATATTATTGTATCCAATAATACAAGTATTTGGTAAATTTAAAATATTATAAATTTTTTTTGAAAAATTTGATTCATTTAATCCATATTTTCTAGTATATTGAGGAGTAATAGATGTTATTAAAACAGATTCTGGATTAGGTAAATAATCTATTGGAGGATAACAATATAATATAATTGGTTTATTGATAATATTAAAATTAAAATCAGTTCTAATACAAGCAAATTGAGATGGTTTATCTAAGATCGGATTTGTTCCAAAAGTTTCATAATCATAAAATAAAAAATTAAATGGAAATGTATTTTTCATAATTTATTGTTTATTAAAAAATATATTATATAATATTTTATTTTAATTTAAATTAAAATAAAAAAAAATAATAAAAAATTTTATAATAAATTAAAAAATAAAAATATAAAAAAATATGTAATTTTTTAATAAAAATAATTTTTTAAAAACTCCTCCGACTGGGATCGAACCAGTGACATACGGATTAACAGTCCGCCGTTCTACCAACTGAACTACAGAGGAAAATTAAATTATAACATATTTTAAAAAAAAAAAAAGATATTTATTTAAATTTAAATATTAAAAAATTTTTTCAAAAGATTACTAGATTATTATTAATAATTCTATTATAATTTATTTTATAATTAAATTTTTAATATAATTTTTTTAAGGCCCTTTAGCTCAGTTGGTCAGAGCAGGCGACTCATAATCGCTTGGTCGCTGGTTCAAATCCAGCAAGGGCCAAATGAAAAAAAATATATATTATTTTTTTATTTATAAAAATAATATAAAAACTATTCAATTTTTAAAATATATAAGTTTATTATGAAAAAATGGAAAACAAAATTTATTGAATTTATTATAAAAAAAAAAATTTTAATTTTTGGAAAATTTATATTAAAATCAGGACGAATAAGTCCTTATTTTTTTAATATATCTTTATTTTCAAAAGGAAAAGATCTTGATAAATTAGGAAAATTTTATGCGCATAAATTAATTAGTATGAATAAAAAATTTGATTTATTATTTGGTATAGCTTATAAAGGAATTCCAATATTAATATCTACTGTTATAGCTTTAAAAAATTATTTTAATATAAATGTTTCATACTCATTTAATAGAAAAGAAATAAAAAAATATGGAGAAAAAGGACAAATTGTTGGAGAAAATATTCAAGGAAAAATAATTATTCTTGATGATGTTTTAACATCTGGACAATCGATAAAAAATATAATTAAAATAATTAATAATAATAAAAAATCAAAAATATCTAATATATTAGTAGCATTAAATAGAAATGAATTTGGAAAAAAAAATATTTCAGCAAAAAAAGAAATTAAAGAAAAATATTTATGTTCAATATCATCAATAATAAATATTAATGATATTATTAAATATTTAAAAAATAAAAATATCATGAAAAAAAATTTAAAAATTTTATTAAAATATAGAAACAAATATATTTTAAAATAAATTTATTTTTTTCCTGTATGACCAAAACCTTTTGTTCCTCTATCACTTTTATTGAAAAAATTTTTTACTAAATTAAATTTAACTTTTTTAATTGGAATAAAAACAATTTGAGCAATTCTTTCATATGGACGAATTATATATAACTTTTTACTTCTATTCCATAACGAAACCATAATTTCTCCTTGATAATCTGAATCAATTAAACCAATAGAATTTCCTAATATAATTCCATTTTTATGACCTAAACCAGAGCGAGGAATAATAACACCAGATATAGAAGAATTTTTAATATATATAGAAATACCAGTAGGAAATAAATATGATTCATTGCATTTTAAAGATTTTTTCTTTATAATACATGCTCGTAAATCTAATCCAGCAGAACCTTTAGTTTCATATTTTGGAATAAATTTTTTTTTTAAATCTGAATTTAATATTTTAATATCAATTTTCATTTATAAATTTTTATTTTAATTATTAAAAGAATTATTTTAATATTTATTTAATATAAATAAAATTTTAAATAAATATAAAAATTTTATTTCTCTTGAGAAGAAACAATAACGTTAATATTAGTACTAACATCTTTATGAGGTTGAAATAAAACTTTATATTCACCAAGAGAACGTATTAATCCATTTTTTAATTTTATTTCAGATTTTTTTACTTTTATTCCTAACTCATATAATTTTCTTGAAATATCACGTGAATTAATAGAACCAAATAATTTTCCTGTGCTTCCAGATTTAGAGAAAATAACAATTTTTTTTATTTTTTTAATTAATTTAATTCTAGTATGTGCTTTTTTTAATTTATTTAATAATTTTTCTTTTAAAATTTTTTTACGATTTTCAAAATATTCTATATTTTTTTTAATTGCAGGTATCGCAATATCTTTAGGAAATAAAAAATTTCTTGCATAACCTGGTTTAACTTGAATAACATCTCCAATATTTCCCAATTTTTTAAAAGAAATCAATAATATAACTTTCATAAATCTCCTTTTATAAATATTAAATATAAATATTTATTTTAAAATAATAATTATATTTTTTTATTTTTATTTTATTTATGATTATCAGTATATGGAAGCAAAGCAAGATATCTAGCTCGTTTTATTGCTTTTGATAATTGACGTTGATATTTTGATTTTGTTCCAGTTATTCTGCTAGGAACAATTTTCCCACTTTCTGTAATATAACTTTTTAAAATAGAAAGATCTTTATAATCAATATATTTAATACCTTCTGCTGTAAATCTACAAAATTTTCTACGTCGAAAATAACGAGACATATTTTAATTTTTCCTATTTGTATTAATTTTTTAAAAAAAATTATATTTTTTCATTAATATTAATAAAATTAATAAAAAATTTTTATATATTTATTTTTTTTATAACAACTTCTGTTTTTTTATCTTGACTATTAATTTTCTCTTTTAATATTGGTGATTTTTCAATAATAATTTTTTTTGAACAAAAAATTATATTTCTTATAATAGAATCATCAAATTTAAATGAATTTTCTATATTTTTTATATGATTTTCAGAAATTTCTATATTCATTAAAACATAATGAGCTTTATTTAATTTATTAATTGAATACGATAATTGTCTTCTACCCCAATCTTCTAAACGATGAATTTTACCAGATAAATCAAAAATTAATTTTTTATAACGTAATATAATTTCATTAGAATATTCACTTTTATCAGGATGTATCATAAATACAATTTCATAATGACGCACTTTTAAAAAACTCCTTATAAAAAAATTTATTATCTATTTTATATAAAATTTATATTATTAAACAATGTTTATTTAAAAAATTAATAATAATAAATTTAATATAAAATTTTTAAAAATTAAATAAAAAAAATAATAATTATTATAATAATAAAATTTTATTTTAAATTATATAATAACATAAGAAACTTATAGAAATTAAAAATATAAATTTTTTATTAAATATTTATATTTAAATTAATGATAAATGAATAATTTTATTTTTTATTTTTACAGAAACAATTTTTACTTTTACAACATCACCGATAGAAAAAATTTTTTTTAAACGTTTACCTTTTAAAATATTTTTTTTTTTATTATAAAAATAATAATCATCTTTTAACATTGAAACATGAACTAAACCATTTAAAAAAAAATTATCTATTTTTACAAAAAATCCAAATTCTTTTATATTTGAAATAACACCTTTACATTCTAAACCTATTTTTTTTTTTAAAAATTGAAATTTTAAAGAATAAACAACAAATTTATAAGCTTTATCTGATTTTTTTTCAGTAAAAGTACATTGTTTAGAAATTTTTTTTATATCTTTTAAATTATATAAATATTTTTTTTTATTATTTTTTTTAATATCTGAATTTTTAAATTTTTTATATAATATAAATTTAATTATTCTATGAATGATTAAATCAGAATAACGACGTATTGGAGATGTGAAATGAGTATAAAATTTCTCTGCTAAACCAAAATGACCTAAATTTTTTTCACTATAAAAAGCTTTTTTTGTTGATTTTAATAATTCTAACTCTATAATTTCTTTTGATGGATGACTAATTAATTTATTACATAAATTAAAATAATCTCTTATAATAGGATTTTTTCCACCTAATAATCTTAAATTAAATTTTTTTAAAAAATTTCTAAAATATTTAATTTTATCATTTGTTGGATATAAATGATTTCTAAATAAAGAAAAATATTTATTATTTTGAATAAATAAAGCAGAAGATTTATTAGCTAAAATCATACAAAATTCAATTAAATTATGAGCTGCATTTCTTTTTTTTATAGTAATTGATTTTATTTGATATAACGAATTAAATAAAAAATGAGGTTCGTGACTATTAAAAAATATAACTTTTTTTAATTCTTTATTCTTAATTAAAATATTATTTAAAAAATAAAAATTTTTAACACATTGTTTAATATTATTAAACTTTTTACATATATTAATATCTTTATTCCACATCTGTATAACATTCGAATAAGTCAATCTAGCATGAGATTTAATAATTGCATTATAATGTTTATAATTAATTAAATTTCCTACATTTGAAAGAGTCATTTCGCAAATTATACATAATCTATCTTGATATGGTAATAAAGAAAATATTTTTTTAGATAATTCTTCAGGAAACATTGGAATAACTTTTAATGGAAAATATATTGAATTTCCTCTATTAAAAGCTTCTTTATCTAATATAGAATTTTTTTTAATATAAAAGCTAACATCTGAAATAGCAACTAGAAGCTTCCAATTACCATTGCATTTAGCCCTATAACAATAAATAGCATCGTCAAAATCATATGAATCCTCTTCATCAATCGTAATAAATGGAATATTCCGTAAATCTTTTCTAAAATTTTTATTTAATTTATATTTTTTATATTTTATAAGATTTACTGAATCAATTATTTCTTTAGTCCAAACAGAAGATATTTTATATTTTTTTAAAGATTTTTTTAAAAAATAATTTAAATTTATTTTTTTTTTGAATATTTTAATATTAACTTTTCCTATTTTATATTTAACTATTTTTATAAAATAAAAAAATTATTTTTTTAAAATTAATATAATAATTAAAAAATTTTTTTTTAAAAAATATTTTTTTAAATAATTATAAAAATAAAAAACTTATAAAAAATACATAATTTTTATATTTTAATAATTTTTATAATATAAAATTCTTTAAAATATTTATTTAATACAATATTTTCAATATTAATCTGGACTAATAGAAATTAAATTTATTATAAAACTTTCTTAACATTTAAAAAAATTTTTTTTATTTTTCATTAATATTTAAAATAAATAATTAATAATACAAATAAATTTTATTATTTAAAATCTTTATATACTAGAAAAAAAATTGAACTTATTTCTTTTTATTTATTTAATTTATAATTTTTATTATTTTATAAATTCTATAAATATATTTTATACAAATTTTTATTTTTTGTAAATACTCTAATATATTTAATTTTATTAAATATATTAAAAAAATAATAAATTAATATTAATTATTATCTTTTATAAAAATTAATCTAATAACAATTAATTTTATTTTTATTTTTATTTTTATTTTTTTTTATTTATATGTTTTTAATGTACTATAAAATTATTATAAATATTATTAAAAATTTTAATTAAAAATATAATATATTTAAAAAAAAATAAAATAAAATAAAATTTTTATATTTTTAAAATATAATGAATATTTCAATTCTATCATTTATTTAGTTTTTTAAAAATTCTATTAATTTTATTATTAAAAAAATTTATATAAAAATTTTTAATAATCAAGATTTAAATATGTAAATATACGTATCTAAATATATAGATATCTCACTATCTAAATAAAATATTTTTTATTTATTAAAAAATTATTTTATAATTTTAATTATTTTATTATATAAAAAATTCTAATTTTCTTTAAAAATTATACCAATAAAATATAAATTATAACATTATTTTTTTTTAATTTATTTAATAAAATTAGATAATTTAAAAAATAAAAATTATTTAATATAATATTATAACACTATTATTAATAAATATATTATTTTATTTTAAATATTTTATTTTTTTTAATAAATAAATTAAAAATAAACTATTACATTTTTNAAAAAAAAAAAAAAATAAATAAAATAATTTAAAAAATATATTATATAAAATTTAATATATTATATTCTTAAAAATTTATTAATTTTATTTAACATAAAAGATACAGAAAAATTTATATTTTTACTATTTATTAAAAAATAATTTTTTATTTTTTTTAACCAAGTTAATTGATTTTTAGCTAATTGTTTAGTAGAAATTAAAGTTTTTAAAAACATATCTTGATATGTTATTTTTCCTAAAATATAATTATACATATATTTATATCCAATACATTTCATTCCAGGAATATTTTTATTAAAACCATTATTTAATGAAATTTTTTCTACTTCATCTTGAAAACCAGAATTAATCATATTCATTAATCTTAATTCTATATTTTTATGTAAACTATTTTTATTTTCAAACATACTAATAAATTTTAAAACTTTATAAGGAAATTTATAATTATTATATTTAATTAAATCACTAAGTTTTTTTCCAGATATATAATAAACTTCTAAAGCTCTTAATACTCTTTGTGAATCATTTGGATGAATTTTTAATGCAGAAATTGGATCAATTGAAATTAATTGTTTATATAAATTGTTTGATGATTTTGTTGTAAAATTTTCTAAAATAATTTTTCTAATATTATCATTTCTAGATGGTAAATTAGATAATCCATTAAATAAAGAATTATAGTAAAACATAGTCCCACCAACTAAAAGTGGAATTCTATTATTAGAAATAGAATTTTTTATTTCAAATAAAGCATCTTTTTTAAAAGATTGAACACAATAATATTGAGTCATACTAATTATATTTATTAATTTATGAGGAAAAACAATTAATTCTGTTTTACTTGGTTTAGCTGTTCCAATATTTAATTCTTTATAAATAAGACCGGAATCTACACTAATTAAATCAATTGGTAAATATTTACTTAATGTAATAGCTAATTTAGTTTTATTAGAAGCTGTTGGTCCCATTAAAAAAATTACAATATTTCTTTTATTATTCATAAATTTAAATTAAACAATTAAATTAAAAAATAAAAATAAAAAAATGTTTTAAAAAAATTATTTATTTTTTTTATAAAAATTTATTAAACCATTAGTGGATGAATCATATATTGTACATTTATTATTTTTTTTTATTATAGATAAAATATTTTTTGCAACATTTTTTCCTAATTCTACACCCCATTGATCAAAACTAAATATATTTAATATAATTCCTTGAGTAAATATTTTATGTTCATATAAAGCAATTAAAGAACCTAATGTATATGGAGTAATTTTATTTATTAAAATAGAATTTGTTGGTTGATTTCCTAAACATACTTTATAAATTAAATTATCATTAATTTTATTTTCATGTTTTTTATTTATTTTTTTTAAATTATCTATTTTTAAATCTTTTAAAGATTTTCCAAAAGCTAAAGCTTGAGTTTGAGCAAAAAAATGAGACATTAATTTAATATGATGATTATTAATATTATTATGAGTTTTAATAGGTATAATAAAATCTGATGGAATTAATTTAGTTCCTTGATGAATTAATTGATAAAAAGAATGTTGACCATTTGTTCCTACTTCTCCCCATACAATTGGACCAGTTTGATAAGTAACAAAATTTTTATTTCTATCAATTTGTTTTCCATTTGATTCCATATTTAATTGTTGTAAATAATCAGAAAATTTATGCATATATTGATCATATACTAAAATTGTTTCAGTTTCTGAATTAAAAAAATTACTATACCATATACTTAAAAGACCTAAAATAACAGGAATATTTTTTTCTAATGGTGAATTTATAAAATGCTTATCCATAGCACGAGCTCCTTTTAATAATAATAAAAAATTTTTATATCCAATAGATAATGAAATAGACAAACCAATAGCTGACCATAATGAATAACGCCCACCAACCCAATTCCATAAAGGAAGAAAATTTTTTTTTGGAATACCAAATTTTTTTACTTCAATTTTATTTGTTGATAATGCAATAAAATGTTTCGAAATATCAGATTTTGAAAATTTTTTATTTTTAAAAAAATAATTTCTAACAGTTTTTGCATTAGTTATTGTTTCTTGTGTTGTAAATGTTTTTGAAGCAACTAAAAATATAGTAGATTCTAAATTAATTTTTTTTAAAATTTCTGATACTTGAGTGCCATCAATATTTGAAATAAAATGAATATTTAAATGATTTTTATAAGGTTTTAAAGATTCAGTTACCATTAAAGGTCCTAAATCAGATCCTCCTATTCCAATGTTTACAATATCTTTAATGTATTTACCAGTATATCCTTTCCACTTCTTATTAATAATTTTATTAGAAATAGACTTTATTTTATTTAATACAGAACGAATTTTTAAAGTAACATTTTCTCCATTAATAAAAAAATTTTTTTTATAAAAATTTCTTAATAAAGTATGTAAAACTGGTTGGTTCTCTGTTGAATTAATATTTTCACCATTAAACATAGATTGAATAGAGCTTTCTAAATGACATTCTTTTGCTAAATTAATAAGATAAAATATAGTTTTTTTATTAATTCTATTCTTTGAATAATCAAATAAAATTAAATTTTTGAAATTTAAAGAAAAATTTTTAAATCTATTTAAATCTTTTTTAAAAAAATCTTTAATATGAATATCTTTTATTTGAATAAAATGTTTTTTTAATTTATTCCAATATTTTGTTTTTGTTGGATTTATATTTTTAATCATTAAAACCTCTTTTAATTTATATCAAAAAATAATATTTAAATATTTTTATAATTAAAATAATTTTATATAAATTATTTTTTAAAATTAAAAAAATATATATTTAAAAATAAATATTTTTATATAAATATATTATAATATATTAAATAATTATATTCTTTCTAACAAATATATTAAATATAAAATGAAAAAAAATAATAAAAAAAATAATTTAATTTGGATTGATTTAGAAATGACTGGTTTATGTTCTAAAAAAAATAAAATTTTAGAAATTGCAATTATTATAACTGATTCAAATTTAAATATTTTAACACAAGATTTTGTAATTTGTATTTATCAATCTTTAAAACATATTCAAAAAATGAATGATTGGAATAAAAAAACACATTTTAATAGTGGATTAATAAAAAAAGTTCAAAATAGTAAATATACAGAATCTTCTGCAGAAAAAAAAATTATACAATTTTTAAAAAAATGGACAATAAAAAAAAAATCTCCAATATGTGGAAATACAATTTGGAAAGATAGAGAATTTTTAAAAAAATATATGCCAAAAGTAGAATCATATTTAAATTATAGAAATTTAGATGTTAGTACTATTCAAGAATTATATTCTAGATGGAAACCTATACATTCAATTAAATTTAAAAAAAAAAATAAACATTCAGCATTATATGATATTAAAGAATCTATTGAAGAATTATTATTTTATAAAAAAAAATTTTTTAATATATAAATTGATTTTAAAAATATTTTTAAAGAAAACTTGAAAATATTATTTATGTCATATAATATTAATATTAAATTAAAATATATTTATTAAAATTAAATAAAAAAATGCGGAAATAGCTCAGTTGGTAGAGCGTAACCTTGCCAAGGTTAAGGTCACGAGTTCGAGACTCGTTTTCCGCTCATATTTTTTAAAAAAAATGTAAATTTTTTACTTTAAATAAAATATATTTAAATTATTTTTCTAAAGAATATTTTTTAAATATATAATAAAAAAAAATAAAATAACATAATAAAAAAAAAAGAAAAANAAAAATATATATATATATATATATAAAAATTTTTTTATATTTTTCTTATTATTTTTTTATATGAAATTATTTTTTTTTAAAAATTAAATCTTTTATTAAATAATTCAACCCTCCCTCCAGTATCAACTATTCTTTGTTTTCCAGTATAAAAAGGATGGCATTTTGAACATATATCTAAATTAATATTTTTAGATAATGTACTAAAAAAATTAATTTTGTTACCACAAGAACATATTGCATATTGAGAAAAATATTTAGGATGAATTTTTTTCTTCATAATAATTCTTATTAATTAATAAATATTAATTAATATAATATATTAAATAAAAAAAATAAATATTTATTTTTTAATATATAAAAATAAAAAAAACAATATAATATGATTATTTAAAAAATTTTATTAAACATTAAAAAAATTCTATATTATTATAAAATAAATAAAACTTATAAAAATTTTTATTAAAAATAAAAAAGATAAAAAATGACAACTATATTAAGTATAAGAAATAAAAATACAGTAGTAATGGGTGGAGATGGACAGGCTACATTAGGTCATACTATTATGAAAAGTAATGTTAAAAAAGTAAGAACATTATATAAAAAAAAAGTCCTTGCAGGATTTGCAGGAAGCACATCTGATGCATTTACTTTATTTGAATTATTTGAAAAAAAACTATCTATATATCAAGGACAACTAAAAAGAGCAGCTATAGAATTAGCAAAAGATTGGAGAAATAATAGAATTTTAAGAAAACTTGAAGCATTATTAGCGGTTGCAGATAAAAAAAATTCTTTAATCGTTACAGGAAATGGAGATGTTATTGAACCTGAAAATAATATCATTGCTATAGGATCAGGTGGGTGCTATGCTCAAGCTTCTGCTTATGCATTATTAAATAATACAAATCTTAAAGTATTAAATATTGTTAAAAAATCATTAACAATTGCTGCAAATATTTGTATATATACAAATCACTCTTTTACTATAAAAAAACTGTCAATAAAAAATTAAGGAACAAAAAAATAATGCCTGACATGACTCCTAAAAAAATAGTTAAAGAATTGAATAAATTTATTATTGGTCAAAAAGAAGCAAAAAAAGCAGTAGCAATAGCTTTAAGAAATAGATGGAGAAGAATGCAAGTAAACAATAATTTAAAAAATGAAATTACCCCTAAAAATATTCTTATGATTGGACCAACTGGAATTGGAAAAACTGAAATTGCTAAAAGATTAGCAAAATTATCAAACGCTCCATTTATTAAAGTTGAAGCTACAAAATTTACTGAAGTAGGATATGTTGGGAAAGAAGTAGATTCGATTATAAGAGATTTAACAGACATTTCAATAAAAATGATTAGAATACAAAATATTAAAAATAATAAAAAAAAAGTTAAAAAATTAGCTGAAGAAAGAATTTTAGATGTTTTAATTCCTGGAATAAAAAAAAAATTAGAAAAAGATAAAAATAATGAACGATCATTAAAAATAATAAATAAATTTAAAAAAGATTTAAGAGAAGGAAAACTAGATGAAAAAGAAATTGAAATTAATATTCTTGGATCACCAATGGGAATAGAAATTATGGCACCTCCAGGAATGGAAGAATTAACTAATCAACTACAATCATTATTTCAAAATTTAGGTGGACCAAAAAAAAAAATTAGAAAATTAAAAATAAAAGAAGCAATGACTATATTAATAGAAGAAGAAGCATCAAAATTAGTTAATCCTGAAAAATTAAAAAAAGAAGCAATTAATGCAGTAGAACAAAATGGAATAGTTTTTATTGATGAAATAGATAAAATTTGTAAAGGAAATAATTCATCTGGACCTGATGTATCAAGAGAAGGAGTTCAAAGAGATCTTTTACCACTAGTAGAAGGATGCACAGTGTCTACGAAACACGGAACAGTTAAAACTGATCATATTTTATTTATTACATCTGGAGCTTTTCAAATATCATCTCCTTCAGATTTAATTCCAGAATTACAAGGAAGATTACCTATTCGAGTTGAATTAAAAGCATTAACTATAGATGATTTTGAAAAAATTTTAACTGAA
Organism: Buchnera aphidicola (Periphyllus koelreuteriae); assembly: GCF_039360445.1. Taxonomy (GTDB): domain Bacteria; phylum Pseudomonadota; class Gammaproteobacteria; order Enterobacterales; family Enterobacteriaceae; genus Buchnera_J; species Buchnera_J aphidicola_BM. Next base: position 433,979 of record NZ_CP134981.1, read on the forward strand.
CCAAAAGCTTCAATAACTATGCAATACAAAGCATTAATGAACACTGAAAATATTAAAATAAATTTTACAAAAAAAGGAATAAGAAAAATAGCTGAAATATCTTGGAAAATAAATGAAAATATGGAAAATATTGGAGCAAGAAGATTATATACTATTTTAGAAAAATTAATGGAAGATATTTCTTTTAATTCTAATGAAAATATTGGAAAAAATATTTGTATTAATTCAAATTATGTAAAAAAACATTTAAATAAATTAATATCTAAAGAAGATTTAAATAAATTCATATTATAATTTATTTAAAAAATATATTCAAATAAAAATTAAAAAAATATATTTTATAACTATTTTAATAATATTAATATATAAATAAAATTATATATTAATATTTAAAAAATTTTTTTTAAATACATATTATTTAAAAAAACAAATTAAAAATATAATTTATTTATTAAAAAATCAATAATTTAATAATAATTAATAATAAAAAAAAATAAATAAATAAATAATTAAAAATTTATAAAATATTTTTTTAATAAGGATATATATGACCAAATGGGTTGAAGCAAAAATTAAAAAAATTATATATTGGAAAAAAAATTTATTAAAAATTTTATTAAAAGCAAAAATAAATAAATTTATTGCTGGTCAATTTTCTAAAATTTTAATTAAAAAAAATAATCAAAAAAAAATACAAAGAGCTTATTCGTTTGTAAATCCTCCAAAAAAAAAAATAATAAAATTTTATATTACTCTTGTAAAAAAAGGAAAAATGAGTAAAGAAATTATACTTTTAAAAAAAAATGATAAAATTTTTATTTCAAAAAATTCTTTTGGATTTTTTACTTTAAAAGAAATTCCATCATCAAAAAATTTATGGATGTTTTCAACAGGAACAGCTATTGGTCCTTTTTTATCTATTTTACAAGAAAAAAAAGATATTAAAAAATTTAAACAAATAATTTTAATTCATTCTGTTCGTTATTTTTCAGATTTAAAATATTTAAATTTAATAAAAAAAATTAAAAAAAAATATAAAAAAAAATTAATAATTAAAATAACAATAACTAGAGAAAAAATAAAAAAATTTTTATATGGAAGAATAACCAAATTATTTTTAAATAAAACTATTGAAAAAATAACAAAAATTCATATGACCAAAGAAAATTCTCATGTAATGTTATGCGGAAATCCTTTTATGGTCAAAGAAATGTTTTATATTTTAATTAATAAAAAAAAAATGACTAAAAATCTTAGAAGAAAACCAGGAAATATAACAAGAGAAAATTATTGGTAATTTTAAAAAAATATATTATAAACAGAGTACAAATAAATTATAAAATATGTACTCTGTTTAAATTTATAAAAAAAATATATAAAATTTATTTAATTTAAATTTTTATAATATTTAATTAAAAATTTATTTAACAAAATATGCGTATTTTACATCTGGAGCTTTATCTTTATATAAAATACATTTTGCTCGAAGACCAAAAGTATTATAAAATTCATTTGAATCATATTTTATTTGAGCTAAATCAGATAAATAAACTACAACTAATTGAATATTTCCATCTGGTAATTTATCTATTAAATAATTAATATGAGAATGAATTGGAGAAAAATTCATAATATTTGGAGTTCTTCTTAAAAAAGCACGACGCGCTTCAATTAAAATATCACTATTAGAATAATTAGAAATTAATTGTCTATCTTCTAAATTTGGAAAAAAATTTTCTAAATTTTTTAAAATATCTTCTTTAGAATTTTTATATAATGAAAATGAATTAAATTGAAAAGAAGTAGTTGGATCTTCAATATCAAAATATTCACTTAAATTAGAAGTTTTTCTAAGTTTATAAAAATCTTTTTGAAAACTAGATAATAAATCAATATTTTCTTGAGAATGAGCAACTCGTGTTAAAACTTTCCAAGTAATATGTTTAGAATCTATATCAACTCCATCACTATCTGATTCTTGATCTACTATTTCAGACATTTCAGATAAACTATCTTTAATATGATCTAAATAATATTGATTACAATGATCATCTTCATCTATTTCAGAATCAATTAAATTAACATTATTAGAACTGTTTTCGTTACTATTTACATTACTATTTGATAATTCAATATTTTTTTTAGAAATAATATTTTTTGATTGTTTATTTAATTCTTGAAATTGTTGCTTTAAACAAGAAATATTTTTTAAAATATTATTATTGTAATATTTTTTTTTTATATTTTTATTATTTATAGAAAAATCAACAGAACTTTTTAAAAAATTATTTTCTATTTTTTTTTTTAAATATTTTAAAAATAAATTATTTATTTTTGAATTATTTATAGATTTTTTTTTTAATAAAGAATTTTTATTTAAATTATAATTATTTTTTATTGAATTTAATTTTAAACTACTCTGTAAATTTATATAATTTGTTTTTTTTAGATTAAAAATAGATATCATATTAACTTCCTTTATGTTTTTGTTTTAAAAAATAATTTTTTGTTAAAATATAAAAAAATATTAATAAAACAAATTTTAAATAAATTTATAAAAAAAAATAAAAATACTTATAAAAAATTTTGTTAAAAATATTTTTTTTAAAATTACTTAAAATAATTTATTTTAAAAAAAAAATTTAAAAAAAAATAAAAAAATTATTTATTGACTTTATTATATCATAATGATATTTTAAACAAAAAATAATAAAAAATTTTATTATAAATTAAATAATTTAAAAAAAATATGATTTTTATAAATAATAATTATAAAATATTTTTATTAAAAAAAAATAATCAATTACAATTATGTAAAATAGATTTAAAAAAAAAAAAAAAAGAATTTTTATCAATTAATTTTTTATCAGGAACATATAATTTTAGAAGAAAATATAATAAAAATAAAGAATTAATTATAAAAGCAATGCGCATAAAATATAAAAAAAATATAACAATAATAGATTCTACAGCTGGTTTTGGAAAAGATTCGTTTGTATTAGCATCATTTGGATTTAAAGTATATATGATAGAGAAAAATATAATTATTTATAAATTATTAAATGATGGAATAAAAAGAGCATCAAAAAATAATAAAATTGGAAAATGGATTAAAAAAAATATGATTTTATTTAATTCAGATAGTTTAAATTTTTTTAAAAAAAAAATAATAATACCAGATATAATATATATAGATCCAATGTTTAATAAAAAGAAATCTCAACCTAAAAAAGATATGTTTTTATTAAGACAATTATTAAAAAATCAAAATAATGAAAAAAAATTATTAATTCCAGCAATAAAATTAGCAAAAAAAAAAGTTGTTGTTAAAAGATATTTAAATCAAAAATATTTAAATAAAAAAAAACCAAATAATATTTTATATGGAAAAAAATATCGATTTGATATTTATTATAAATAATAAATTAATTTAATTAAATTTGAATTAATTTATTTGATATATTAAATATAATATATAAACTTGAAAAAAGAATAAAATTTAAAATAAAAAACACTCCATTCCAACCCCAATAAAACCAAAATATTCCAATAAAACTTCCAAATAAACTAGATCCTAAATAATAAAAAAAAAAATATAATGAAGAAATTTCTAATTTATATTTTTTTGTTAAAAGACTAATCCAACTACTTGCAGTAGAATGAGCAATAAAAAAACCAATAGTAAAACAAATTAAACCTAACAATATTAAAATTAATTTATTAAAAAATGTAAGAAAAATACCAAAAATCATAATATATAATGCACAAATTAATATACTTTTTCTTCCATATTTCGTATATAAAATACTTGATTTTGGAGAAATATATACACCAATTAAATATATAATAGATAAAAATGAAATAGATATTTGATTTAATAAAAATGGTTTCATAATTAATCTATAACTTATATAATTAAATAATGAAACAAAACAACCCATAAATAAAAAACCAGATATAAATAAGATTCTACAAATTTTTATTTTAAAAGGTAATAAAAAATTCCTTACAATACATTTAAAATTTAAAGACGATGATTTAAAATTTTTAGATTGAGGTAAATTTATAAAAGAAACGATAGAAAAAAATAAAGATGAACATCCTATAATAAAAAAAACCAAACGCCAAGAAAAAAAACGAACAATAATATTACTAAATAATCTTCCAATAAATCCACCAATAGTATTTCCACTAATATATAAACCAATACAAAAAGGTAAAATTTTTACATCCATTTCTTCACTTAAATAAAGAATAGCAACAGATGTCACCCCACTCAAAGTAAAACCAATACACGCTCTCATAAATACTATTTCTAACCAAGTGTGAGAAAAAGAACATATAATTGTAAAAATTGATGAACAAAATAATGAACAAGATATAATTTTTCTTCTACCATAAATATGAGAAATAGGACTCATAAATAAAATTCCAACTGCCATTGAAATAGTAGATATAGATAAAGCTAAACTACTTTGAGATGGAGTTAAAAAAAATTTCTTTGAAAAAATTGGTAAAATTGGTTGTATAGAATAAAGAATAGAAAAAGTAGAAAATCCAACTAAAAATAAAGATATAATAACTTTATAAAAATTTTTTGTCTTATATTTTATGCAATTGTTAGAGTATAAATTTTTTATATTCTTATTTTTTATTTTTTTTTTTATTAACATAAAATATACCTTTAGTTTTTTTTTTATTTTCAATAATATATTAATTAATTTTTTAAAAATAAATATATTATTAAATAATATTAGTAATTAATATATCCATCATATATATGTTTTGCTGTACCTATCATGTAAATATTATTTTTTTTAGAATCAAATTTAATTAACATATTTCCTCCTTTTAAATGAACTTTCACAGAATTAGATAATTTATTATTTTTAATTCCAATTATTACAGCAGCACAAGCTCCACTTCCACATGATTTAGTTTCACCAACTCCTCTTTCAAAAACTCTAAGTAATATTTCATTTTTATTTAATATTTGAACAAATCCAACATTTGTTTTTTCTGGAAATATTGAATTATTTTCTAAAAAAGAACCAATTTTTTTAACAGAAACATTATTAATATCTTTTACAAATAAAACACAATGAGGATTTCCCACAGATACTACTCCAAAAAAAATTTTTTTTGAATTCATATATATAGTATAAAAATTTTTTTTTTTATTACTTAAAAAAGGAATTTTTTTTGGTTGAAATTGAGGAGAACCTATATTTACTGATATATTTTTATTTTTTATTTTTAAAATTAATATTCTATTTTTCGTACTTACTATAATTTTTTTTTTTTTAATAAAATTTTTATCATATACAAATTTAGCAAAACACCTTGCTCCATTTCCACATTGTTCAACTTCTATTCCATTAGAATTAAAAATACGATAATTAAAATCTGTATTTTTTATTATAGGAGGCTCAATAATTAATAATTGATCAAAACCAATACCGGTATATCTATTAGAAAAATTTTTTATAATTTGTTTAGTAAAAAAAAAATCTTGAGTTAATGTTTCAACAACCATAAAATCATTTTTTAAACCATGCATTTTAGAAAAATTTAATCTACGTGTGTTTTTTTTCATATTATAAATAAAATCACTTATTTTAAAAAAATATTTAATATATAATTTCTAATTTAAAATAATATTTTTTAAAAATACATTAATATTAATTAAAATTTTTAATAAAAATATAAAATATTAATAAAATTTAATAATAAATTTTATTAATTTTTAAAAATTAACTAAAATAAAATAAAAAAATAATGAATATAAAAAATAAAATGAATTCAATTAAATTTCATAATACTGTAGATAAAATAATATTAATATTAGAAAAATTTTTAGATAATTACTCTGGAAAAATAGATATTGATTATGAATCTCATTCAAATATAATGAAAATTAGTATATGTTTTAAAAATGAAATAATTGTTAGTAAACAAGAATTTTTAAAACAAATTTGGATAGCTACAAAATATAAAGGATATCATTTTCAATATTATAAAAAAAAATGGTTTTGTAAAAGAAATAAATGTGAACTTTTTGATTTTTTAAAAAATTTTTTTAAAAAAAAAATTGGAAAAAATATAATAAAATTTATTAAAAAAAATAAATATTAATAAAAAATTATTCGGCGAAAGAGGATTTGAACCTCTGACCTACTGGTCCCAAACCAGTTGCGCTACCAAGCTGCGCTATTCGCCGATATTTTATTTTTTTTAATAAAAATATTTTTTAAAAAAATATATTTTAAACTTATGGGGTGGCTAATGGGGTTTGAACCCATGACAACTGGAATCACAATCCAGGACTCTACCAACTGAGCTATAGCCACCAAATATTTTTTTAATTCATTTCATTTTTAAATATATTATAAATTTAAAAATTTATCAATAAAAAATTTTTCATTATGCGCCTGACAGGACTTGAACCTGAGACCTCTATTTTCGGAAAATAGTGCTCTATCCTGAACTGAGCTACAGGCGCTTTTTTTAAATTTATCCAATATATTTAAAAAATAATTTAAAAAATAATTTATATAATTAATAATTAAATTCATATAAAAAATAATTTAAAAAAATTTTTAAAATTTTAAAAAAAATAATTTAAAAAAATTAAATTATTTTTTTTAATGATATTTATTTAAAAAAATTAAAAAATAACAATTATTAAAAATATTATGAATGCTTCATCATATCAAAAAATTCATTATTCGTTTTAGTCATAGATAACTTATTAATTAAAAATTCCATTGCATCAATTTCAGACATTGGATGAATAATTTTTCTTAAAATCCACATTTTTTGTAACTCATCTGCTGATGTTAATAATTCTTCTTTTCTCGTTCCAGAACGATTATAATCAATAGCTGGAAAAACTCGTTTTTCTGCAATTTTTCTTGATAATGGTAATTCCATATTACCGGTTCCTTTAAATTCTTCATAAATTACTTCATCCATTTTTGAACCTGTATCAACTAATGCAGTAGCAATTATAGTTAAACTTCCACCTTCTTTAACATTTCTTGCAGCTCCAAAAAAACGTTTTGGTCTATGTAATGCATTTGCGTCTACACCACCTGTTAAAACTTTTCCAGAAGATGGAACAACTGTGTTATAAGCTCGAGCTAATCGAGTAATTGAATCTAATAATATAATGACATCTTTTTTATGTTCTACTAACCTTTTAGCTTTTTCAATCACCATTTCAGCAACTTGAACATGACGAGAAGCTGGTTCATCAAAAGTAGATGCAATTACTTCTCCTTTCACTAATTTTTGCATTTCAGTTACTTCTTCTGGTCTTTCATCAATTAAAAGAACCATTAATAAACAATCTGGATGATTATAAGCTATACTTTGAGCAATATTTTGTAAAAGAATAGTTTTTCCTGCTTTTGGAGGAGCAACAATTAAACCTCTTTGTCCTCTTCCAATTGGAGAAGCTAAATCTAATACTCTAGCAGTTAAATCTTCAGTTGATCCATTCCCTCTTTCCATTCGTAAACGAGAATTAGCATGAGAAGGGGTTAAATTTTCAAATAAAATTTTATTTCTTGAATTTTCTGGTTTATCATAATTTACTTTTTTTACTTTTAATAAAGCAAAATATCTTTCTCCAACTTTAGGAGGTCGAATTTTTCCTGAAATTGTATCTCCTGTTCTTAAATTAAAACGACGTATTTGACTAGGAGACACATATATATCATCTGGACCTGCTAAATAAGAACTATCAGAAGATCTTAAAAATCCAAATCCATCTTGTAATATTTCTAAAACTCCATCTCCAAAAATATTTTCACCGCTTTTTGAATGTTGTTTTAAAATAGAAAAAATAATACCTTGTTTTCTCATACGAGCAAGATTTTCCAATCCCATATTTTCGCCAAGTATGATTAATTTAGAAACTGATGTATTTTTAAGTGCAGTAAGATTCATAATGGTAGGTTTCTTAATAAAAAATCAAAAATCATTTTTATATTTGAAAATTTTTACTTAAATTTTAATTATTTTTTTTAATTATTTTAATAAATAAACAAGATAAAAATTTTTTTAAAATTTTTGTTTAAAAAAAGTTATTTATAATAATTATTTAATATATTTATTCAAAAACAATTTTAACTTTTCTTTTGTAGAAAAACCTATATTTTTATTAATAATTTTATTATTTTTAAATAATATTAATGTAGGTACACTTTGAATTGAATAATTTGATGCAGTTTTTGAATTTTTTTCAATATCTAATTTAAAAATTTTTAATTTATTTTTATAATCATCATAAATATCTTCTAAAATTAAAGATAATGCTTGACATGGAGCACACCAAGAAGCCCAAAAATCTACTAAAATATTACCTTTATAATTTAATATATAATTTTTAAAATTTTCATCTGTTAAATTTTTAATTTTTTTTGTCATATTGTAAATCTCTTAAATTTTTAAATTAAAAAAAATTTTATTTCAATTTAAAAATTTTATTTTTAAATAAATTAATTTTTATTAAAAATTTTTAAATAAATTTAAAAAATTAAAAATAAAAATTAATAAATTTATTAAAAAAATAATTAAAATAATTTTTTTCTTATATTATAAAAATAAATTTTTATTTTATAAAATTTATTTTTTTTTAAATATAAAAATTATATTTAAAAAAAATAATATAAGAAAAAAATATAAAACAATTTAATTCAAAATTTGAAAATATTAATTTTTTTAAAAAATTTATAACATAAATATATTTTAAGAATTAAATTTTATTTTTTTCATATTAATCATATATTTTCTTAAAATTCTTCCAACTTTTTCAATAGGATGATTATAAATTTTTTCATTTATTTTTTTTAAAGTAATATTATCAATACTATTTGAAACTAAAAAATTGCCTAAATCTCCATAATGTAAATTTTTCATAAATTTATTCAATAATGGAACAGCATTATTAGAAAATAAATAATTACCATACTCTGCAGTATCTGATATAACTAAATTCATTTCAAATAATTTTTTTCTTGCAATAGTATTTGCAATTAAAGGAAGTTCATGCAAAGATTCATAATATGCAGATTCTTTACAAATTCCAGATTCTACCATTGTTTCAAAAGCTAATTCTATTCCAGCTTTTAAAAGAGAAACCATAAACACTCCATGCTCAAAATATTCTTCTTCAAAAATTTTTTTTGAATAATTTGGAGAATTTTCAAACATAGATTTTTTTGTTTTTTTTCGCCAAGAAATTAATTTTTTATCATTATTATTCCAATCTTGAATCATTTTATATGAAAATCTTCCTGATAAAATATCATCCATATGTTTTTTAAACAAAGGAGTAAAAATTTTTTTTAAACGTTGAGATAATTTATATGCTCTAATTTTGGAAGAATTTGACAATCTGTCCATCATTAATGTAATACCTCCATGTTTTAAAGATTCCGTCATTACTTCCCAACCATTTTGTATTAATTTTCCAGCATATCCAGAATCATGACCTTCTTGAACTAGATATTTATAACACTCTATGGAACCAGCCTGTAATAATCCACATAATATTGTTTGCTCCCCCATTAAATCAGATTTAACTTCAGCGGAAAAAGAAGAATATAATATTCCAGCTCTATGTGAACCTATAGAAAATGCCCATGCTTTAGCATAATCTAGACCTTTATTTAAAACATTATTTTTTTTATGAACAGAAATTAAAGCAGGAACACCAAAACCTCTTTTAAACTCCTCACGAACTTCTGTTCCAGGACATTTTGGTGCTACCATAATAACGGTAATATCATCCCGTATTACAGTACCCATTTCTATTATATTAAAACCATGAGAGTAACCCAATACTGAATTACTTTTCATTAATGATTGTAATTTTTTAACAACAGATTTATGTTGCTTATCTGGAGTTAAATTAATAACTAAATCAGCTGTAGGAATAAGAGATTCATAAGTATCTACAACAAATTTATTAGTTTTAGCATTTAACCAAGATTTGTTTTTATTTTTTATACTTTTTTTTTGAAGAGCATATGAGATATTCAAACCAGAATCTCTCATATTTAAACCTTGATTTAAACCTTGTGAACCACAACCAACAATAACAATTTTTTTATTTTTTAAAATTTTTAATCCATTTAAAAAATGTTCTTTTTTTATCAATTTACAGTTTTTTAATTCTTTAATTTTCTGACGAAAATTTAACTCATTAAAATAATTTCTCATATTATAAGCGTCCTATTTATTGATAAAAAAAGTATACTCATTAAAAAAAATTAAAAATAAATTTATATTAATATTAATTAAAAAAATATATTAAAAATTTTTTAACTTATTTTTATCTCTTATAGCTCCTTTATCTGCACTAGTTGCAAAAAATGAATAAAATTTTAAAGCAGAAGAAATAGAACGTTTTCTATTTAATGGAAAAAATGATTTTTTTTTCAAAGATTCTAAATATTTTCTTTTTTTTATTTTAGATTTTGAAAGAACAAGTGTTAAAGTTCTATTTTTAATATTTATATCTATTAAATCTCCATTTTTTACTAAAGCAATTAAACCTTTATTTGCAGCTTCTGGAGAGATATGACCAATAGATAATCCAGATGTACCACCAGAAAATCTACCATCTGTAATTAAAGCACATGATTTATCTAAACCAACAGATTTTAAATAAGTTGTTGGATACAACATTTCTTGCATTCCAGGTCCACCTTTTGGTCCTTCATATCTTATAACAATTACATCTCCTTTATGAACTTTTTTATTTAAAATAGCAAAAGATGCATCTTCTTGAGATTCATAAACTTTTGCTGGTCCCTTAAATTTTATCATATTTTTATCTACACTAGCTGTTTTTATAATACAACCATCTTTTGCTAAATTTCCGTATAAAACAGCTAATCCACCATCCTTACTATATGAATTTTTAATAGATCTAATGCAACCATTTTTTCTATTTAAATCTAAATTTTTCCATCTAAAAGATTGAGAATATGCCTTTTTATTTCGAATACCCATTGGTCCAGCTAAAAACATTTTTTTAATTTTTAAATTATTTGTTAAAGAAATATCAAATTTTTTAAATGTTTCATTTAATGTTAAACCTAAAATATTTTTTACTTTAGAATTTATTAATTTTCCTTTATTTAATTCTGATAAAATTGATATTACTCCTCCTGCTCGATGAACATCTTCCATATGATATTTAGACGTACTAGGAGAAACTTTACATAAATGTGGTATTTTTTTTGATAAGTAATCTATATCTTTTAAAGTAAAATTAATTTTTCCTTCTTGTGCTGCTGCCAATAAATGTAAAACAGTATTTGTAGAACCACCCATTGCAATATCTAATGAAATAGCATTTTTAAACGATTGTCTATTAGCAATAACACGTGGTAAAAGCGAAAAATTATTATATTTATAAAAATCTTTTGTAATTTTAACAATTAATTTTGATGATTTAATAAATAATTTTTTTCTATCACTATGTGTTGCTAATAAAGTTCCATTTCCTGGAACAGATAAACCTAAAGCTTCTATTAAACAATTCATTGAATTAGCTGTAAACATTCCAGAACATGAACCACATGTTGGGCATGCTGATTTTTCAATTTTATCTACATCTAAATCAGAAAAATTAGGATTTTCGCTACTCATTATAGCATCTACTAAATCTAATTTCGAAGTATTTAAAATATTATTTTTAATATTTAAATTTTTTCCAGCCTCCATTGGCCCGCCAGATATAAAAACAGTTGGAATATTTAACCGTAAAGAACACATTAACATTCCAGGAGTTATCTTATCACAATTAGAAATACATATCATAGAATCTACACAATGTGCATTAATCATATATTCTACAGAATCTGCGATTAATTCACGAGATGGAAGAGAATATAACATTCCAGAGTGACCCATTGCAATACCATCATCAATAGCAATTGTATTAAATTCTTTTGGTATACCACCCATTTTGTATATTTCTTTTGATACTAAACGTCCTACTTTTTGTAAATGAATATGACCAGGAACAAACTCTGTAAAAGAATTTACTACAGCTATAATAGGTTTTCCAAAATCTTTATCTATCATTCCTGTAGCTCTCCATAAAGCTCTTGCTCCAGCCATATTTCTTCCATGTGTAGTTTTTCTAGAACGATATTCTGGCATTATATTATCATCCTTTAAATAATTTATTAAATAATATATTTATTTATAAAATTTTTAAATAGTTAAAAATTTATAAAATTATTTTAAAATATATATTTTTAAAATAAATATATTTTTAAAATAAATAAAAATATAATCAAGGACGGAGGGAATTGAACCCTCAACACTCGGTTTTGGAGACCGATGCTCTACCTAATTGAACTACGTCCTTTTTTTTAAATTTTTTAATATTTTTATATTAAAACTTTAACATAAAATTAATTATATAAAAAATATTTTTTTAAATAAAATAAATAAAAATATTATTAAAAATATAATTTAATATATTATAATATAATTCTAATATTTAAATTTATATATATCAATATTTTTAAAAAATATTTTTTAATTCTAATCATATTATAATAATTAAAAATTTTTATAAAGAGCAAAAAAGAAAAAANTGAAACTCCCAATTTATTTAGATTATGCATCAACTACACCAGTAGATCCAGTAGTTGCAAAAAAAATGATGAATTATTTAACAATAGAAGGAATTTTTGGAAATCCAGCATCGAGATCACATCAATTTGGATGGTCTGCTGAAGAAATTGTAAATATTTCAAGATTTGAAATAGCAAAAATAATTAATGCTGACCCTAGAGAAATTATATTTACATCTGGAGCAACAGAATCAAATAATTTATCTATAAAAGGAATTGCAAAATTTTATAAAAAAAAAGGAAATCATATTATCACAAGTAAAACAGAACATAAATCAGTTTTAGATTCATGTAGATACCTTGAAAATAAAAATTTTAATATTACATATTTAACACCAAAAAAAAATGGATTAATTGATATTAATGAATTAAAAAAAAAAATAACAAAAAAAACAATTTTAGTTTCAATTATGCATGTTAATAACGAAATAGGAATAATACAAAATATAAAAAAAATATCAGAAATTTGTTCAAAAAAAAATGTATTTTTTCATACAGATTCAACTCAAAGTATAGGAAAATTAAAAATTGATGTAAAAAAAATAAAATTAGATTTAATATCTTTTTCTGCTCATAAAATTTATGGCCCAAAAGGAATTGGAGTCTTATATATAAGACGAATTCCAAGAATTAGATTACATCCTCAAATACATGGAGGAGGACATGAAAGAGGAATGAGGTCTGGAACTTTACCAGTACATCAAATTGTTGGATTAAGTGAAGCTTGTAAATTAAGTAGAAAAAAAATAACTTCTGATTTTAAAAAAATTAAAAAATTAAGAAATTTATTATGGAATGGTTTATCCAAAATAAAAGAAATACATTTAAATAGTAGTCTTGATACAAAAATTTGCGTTCCTCATATATTAAATATAAGCTTTAATTATATTGAAGGAGAATCATTAATAATGTCTTTAAAAGAAATTGGAATATCTTCTGGTTCAGCATGTACATCTGCTAGTTTAGAACCTTCTTATGTTTTAAAAGCTCTTGGATTAAAAGATGAATTAGCTCATAGTTCAATTCGATTTTCAATAGGACGATTTACAACAAAAAAAGATATTTTATTTACAATTAAATTAATAAAAAAATCTATAAAAAAATTAAGGAATTTATCTCCTTTATGGGAAATGTTTAAAGAAGGAATTGATTTAGATCAAGTTAAATGGAAAACATAAACTTATATTATTAAAATTATTAATATTAAAAAAATAAAAATTTTAATTAATGCTTAAAAAGGTATACAAATGTCATATAGTAAAGAAGTAATAGATCATTATGAAAATCCAAGAAATGTCGGATCATTTAATAATAAAGATAATAAAAATATTGGAAATGGATTAGTTGGAGCTCCAGCTTGTGGAGATGTAATGAAATTACAAATTAAAGTAGATAAAAATGGAATAATAGAAGATGTCAAATTTAAAACTTATGGTTGTGGCTCTGCTATTGCTTCTAGTTCTTTAATAACAGAATGGATTAAAGGAAAATCTATTAATTCAGCAAGTAAAATTAAAAATAAAAAAATTGCTAAAAAACTTCATCTTCCTCCAGTAAAAATACATTGTTCAATTTTAGCAGAAAGTGCTATTAAAGAAGCGATTAAAGATTATAAAAAAAAAAATAAAATAAAATAAATAGTTTATTTTATAAATAAAAATGTTTATTAAAAATCAAATAATGAGAACTAAATGAATTATTTTTCTTATTTTAATTTACCGTTAAAATTTAATATAAAAAAAAAAAAAATTCGTAAAAAATATTATTCATTGCAAAAAAAATATCATCCTGATTTTTATAATAATTGTTCATTAAAAAAAAAAAAAAAAATTTTAAAAAAATCAATTTATATAAATAAAATTTATAAAACATTAAAAAATCCAATAAAAAGAATACAATATATATTAAAACTATATGGATATGATTTAAAATTAATTTCAAAACACAATCGATTAAATAAAAATTTTTTAAATAAACAATTTAAATATTATGAAAAATTAGAAAAAATTAAATTCAATAAAAATAAAAAAATAAAAATAAAAAAATTTTATAAAAAAATTAAAATAAAATTGAAAAAATATAAACAAAAAATAGAAATTGAATTAAATAAAAAATCTTGGAAACAATCTTTTTATATTTTTAAAAAATTATTTTTTTTATATCGTTTTAAAAAAAATATTAAAAAATTATTTTAAAAAGTTTTTAAAAAATATAATAAATATATTAAATAAATTTTTAAAAGAGTATTTTTTTTATATGCCAAAAATTAAATTTTTACCTCATAAAAAATTATTACCTAAAGGAGGTTCTTTTTTTGCAAAAAAAGGAGAATCTATTTTAGATGTAGCTCTAAGAAATAAAATAAACATTGAACATGCATGTGAAAAATCGTGTTCATGTAGTACATGTCATTGTATTATAAAAAAAGGATTTAAAACTTTATCTAAATTAAAAGAAAAAGAAGAAGATATATTAGATAAAGCATGGGGATTAAATGAAAACAGTAGATTATCTTGTCAAGCAAAAATTGGATCGTCAGATATTGAAGTAAAAATACCATTATATACAAAAAATCATATATAAATTTAAATTATAAAAAAATTAAATTATTTTTTAAATAAAAATGGGTTTTTACTATTTTTAAACTGTAAAAAAAGAGGTGTTCCAAAAATATTTAATTTAGATGTAAAAAAATTATTTAAATATTTTTTATATGAAAGAGATAAATCATTTAATTTATTTCCATGTATTACAATAATTGGTGGATTTATTCCACCAGAATGGGCATATTTTAATTTTGCTCTATTTTTATTATTAGAACATGCTGGTTTTTGTTGTTTAACAGCTGTGTGTAAAATATCAGTTAAAAAAGAACTATTAAAATTTTTATAATTTAAAAAAAATGTTTTATTAATTAATTTTAAAATAAAATATCTTAAATTTTTTTTAAAAATAAAAGATAAAAAGGAACATTGAATATTTTTAAGAAATCTAAAACGAAAATAAAAAAGTTTTTTGAATTCATTTTTTTCTAATTTAGTTAATAAATCCCATTTATTTACTAAAATAATCATAGAACACTTATTTTTAAAAATTAAATTTGATAAAGATAAATCTTGATTCGAAATTATTTTTTCTGAAGCATCTATTACTAATATAGATAAATTTACTTTTTTTAATGTATTTAATGTTTTTTTTACAAATTCTTTTTCAATAAAATTTTTTATCTTTGATTTTTTTCTAATTCCTAAAGTATCAAAAAAATTATATTGTACATTGTTATAAATAGTAGAAACTAATACAGTATCTCTCGTTGTTCCAGAAATATTGGATGTAATTAATCTTTTTGGATCATTAATTAATTTATTAATTAATGTAGATTTTCCTGAATTAGGTCGTCCAATAACAGATATTTTTATAATTTTTTTATTTTTTTCAAATATTTTATTTGTATTATTTAAATTGAATTTATATTTTAAAAATTTATTTTTATTAATAAATTTTAATATTTTTTTTTTTAATAAATTTATATCATTTAAATTAATTGCAGAAAGAAAATAAATTGTTTTAAATCCAAATTTATATAATTCATTTAATAATAAATTGTTTTCAATTTTATTCATTTTATTTATTATTAAAATTATTTTTTTTTTATTTAATTTAATAATATTTTTACTAATTTCATAATTCAAATTACTGAATCCATTTTTTGTACTTATCACAAATAATAAAATATCTGATTCTTTAATAGCTAAATTTATTTGAAAAAATATTTTATTTTTAAATTTTTTTTTTGATGGAAAAAATCCAGGAGTATCAATTAAATTAATAATTTTTTTATTTAAATTAAAAAAACTTGTTTGTCTATCTCTTGTTAAACCTTTGCTTTTTTTTAAAATTAAAGATTTATTTTTATTAATTAAATTATTAAAAATAGTAGATTTTCCTACATTTTCACAACCTATTAAAGAAATTGTTAAATTCATTCATTATAAACCTAAATTATTTAAAATTATTTTTATTTTTTTTTAAAAATATGAAAAATTTTTAAAAAAAATTATCAATAAAATATGGAACTTTAATCCAATAAAAAAAATTTTCTTTATGAAATAATTTATTTTTAGAAATATTTTTAAAATATAGTTCAGAAAAATTTATCCATGGATATCCTTCTATTTTATTTAAATTGATCAAATTTAAATAATGTATTTTTTTCTGAATTTCTAATTTATATATTCTAAAATATAAAATATTTTTTATTAAAATATTTTTTTTTAAAAATTGATCATCTTCAAAATTTTTTAATATATAAATTATATCACTTATTTTAAGATGTTTTTTCATATATTTTAATAAAAATAAAGATTTATATGGATTCTTGCTATTTTTAAGATAATTTTTAAAATTTTTTTTACTTGAATAATCTGAAAAATTTTTATAATTTATAAAATCCATTTTATTTTTTTTATTAATAAAATAATTATTTTTTAAAAAAATAATTGTTAAAAAAAATAAAAAAACAAAAAAAATTAACAATATTATTTTTTTATTCTTTATTTTTTTAATTTTCATAATAATTTTATAAACCTTATTAAATTAAAAATTTTATATAATAATAAATATATATTTTTTTTTTATAAAATCAATATTTTTATTTAATTTAAATTAAAATAAACATTTTATGAACATTTTATAGACATTATTATTTAATAAAATTAATCTATAATTACTTATAATTTCCTTTTTTTATTAAACAAAATTTAAATATATTATAATAAATATATTTTTTTATTTATTTTTATTATTTTTATTTTTTCTTTTGTTTTTTCTTTTATTTTTTTATTTTTCTTTTGTTTTTATATTTTTATTTTTTTTTATTCTTTAAATAGTAGGATACTTATAGTAAAATTAAATAAAATTAATAGAGAAATAAATGGATAAATTAAATA